>JAPLBJ010000004.1 GCA_026392845.1 Actinomycetota bacterium | reverse complement strand
GAATTCTTGATGCGATTTCAAATGGGACTATTGAATTAGTAAGCGTTGATCAATATCCAGATATTGCCGATGTTGAGGAAACAGGCTCGACTTTTGAAGAAAATGCGCTTTTGAAAGCGGTTGCGATATGTAAGGCAACTGGATTACCAGCACTTGCAGATGATTCGGGACTCTGTGTAGATGCACTTGGTGGTGCACCAGGAATATTCTCTGCACGTTATGCAGGTAAACATGGTGATGACATTGCGAACTTGAATAAAGTTTTAGTTGAACTCAAAAGCGTGGAGGATTCAAAACGTTCTGCGCACTTCACGTGCGTTACGGCATTAGTAATGCCAGATGGCCATAAGGTTACGAAAGCGGGGGAGTTTCACGGATTTATCGCCCATGCACCAGTGGGAGAACATGGTTTTGGTTATGACCCAATTTTCATACCGCAGGGCTCAAGTATTACTTCCGCTCAAATGAGCCCGCATGAGAAGGATTTACGCAGCCATCGAGGAATATCACTCCGTGCCATCGCACCACATGTGATCGAATTGATGGGGACGCTGGGGTAACCTTGGGCTATAACGATGACTAAACTGTTGTCGCATCGCAACCTCAAGGAGTAAACGTGGCTGTAAAGAAATCAACAACAAAGAGGGTTGTAAAGAAGGCCTCTAAGAAAGCACCTGCGAAGAAGAAGGCAGTTGCAAAGAAATCTGTCGCAAAGAAGTCAACAGCTAAGAAGCGCGTTGCCAAAAAGGCAGTTGCTAAGAAGAGCGTTGCGAAGAAGTCTGCAGTAAAAAAGACTGCGAAAAGAACAACTAAAAAAGTTGCGAAGAAGAGTTCAGCTAAGAAGAGTTCAGCTAAGAAGAGCACAGAATCATCAATTGTTGTACCACCAGTTCCACGCGGAGGAATCAGCACAACTTCACGCGTGAACGTTACGACAACACCGGCACCTGTGAAGCCGGCACCATCAGCTAAGCCATCGGTTGCTCCTAAGCAAGGGACTTCTAAAACTGTTCTAGGCGCTGTAATAGTTGGTGTAATTCTTCTGGCAATAATTGTTTGGTCACAATCAGGATCAGATAATGATGATTCAGCCATGCCGACACCTCCGGCAAGCGCCGAGGCCACTCCGGAAGCATCTGCTGAACCAACAGCAGAAGCAACTCCAACCGAAGAAGCAGCACCTGTTGCAGCGGTGGAAGCTCCTTCGAAGTTTGTAGCACTGAAAAGCGCAGAAGGTCTTACATTGCGCTGGATTGCACCAACAGCAATGGATGGTCTAACTGGTTACAACGTTGAAATCCGTGCAAACGGAAATGGTGATTGGAATGTAATTGCAACTGTTCCTGCAGATCAACTAACTCAATCTGTAACTAAGAGTGATGCATCTGGATGGACACAATTTAGAGTAACTTCAGTTTATGCTGATGGACAGACTGCTTCAGCAACTGTCTTTGGAATTCCTGGAGTTTTTGCATAAATATTCAATAGAAAAACCCTCGCTGTGTGCGGGGGTTTTTCTATTTAAGGTATTGAGTTATTGCATCAACGTATGCGATGACCCCTGTAGGAACTAGGTGAACACCATCTGGCGCAAAATATTCTGGATGTCCAAGAGATATAGATTCCCAATCGACTAAGTACGTATTTGGATAGTTAGAGATTACATCGCGGAGGAGGTCATTATTGTCATCACGCCATCCACGTGGAACTGCAGTATTCACAATAATTATTTTTGGCTGATTCTTGATTTCTTCAAAAATATTGACTACTTGCTCACGAGTTAGCTTGTTGTTATTTCCTAGATTCAAAATTACAGTCGAGTCGGCCATATTTGTTTTATCGTGAATTATTACTTCGAGTAGCTCTGGAGCTTGGCGACCAACTCGGGCGTTGATTAGGCCGATATGTTCGCGTAAATCAAGTTCGTGTCGAATTCCAAGAATTACCGAGTCCCCAGTAACCCACAAACCAGAAGAAGCGATAGATCCGGAAGAAGTGGAAGTATCAGAGATAGAAGTTATTGGTTCCTCTAAAGCTGCAGTAAGAGCACGTTGCGCACGGGAATTGGTATTGATTGCATGAGCACTGGCAACAGTTGTAATTGCTATGAGTGAAATGGCACCAATTGATAAGAGCACCTTTTGGCGTCTACGAACTTCTTTAGTGCGATATTTCATTCCTTTGAACCAGTATTCGAGTGCACCAGTGCGGATAGGAAGTTCTACCAAGCGCAATGAAATATCAGAAAGAGCGAAAACTATAAGTATTCGAAGTGTGAAGAGCGCCCAGGGTGAACCTTCTAAATCGAAGGCTGGTCGAGTGATTTGGAAAATTATCCAGTGCCACAAGTAGATTGCATATGAGCGCTCACCAACCCAGACCATGAATCGACTGCTAAGGATTGGCGCAAATCGTGATGCGGGATGCACTACAGACGTAATGATTGCGCATCCAAAAATACCCGCTAAAGGAAATGCAAGTTTATAAAGACTCGGATCACTTTCATTTATGAAGAGAAAGGCTGCGAGGATTCCAAGAAAACCAAATATTCCTATTCCATCTATAAAGTCCTGCGCTTTTTTATTCACTTCTTCACTCAAGTTTTGTGGCACCCATTTGACTGCAAGTGCAGCACCGAGGAAAAGCCCGATGCTGTGGGTATCTGTTCCAAAATAAACGTGACTAACCTGAGCAGCATTTGCTGAGTCAACGCGTAGAGATAAAAGTAAGAGAGATAGACCTGAAAAGCATGCAATAAGGAGCGCTGTTCCAGGAATTTTATTCTTACCAAGGAAGCGCAGAACAAGAAGCAAAATCAATGGCCATAACAAATAGAACTGTGCTTCAACACCTAAGGACCAAGTGTGCTGCAGTAGCGGTGGCCTTCCAATTGCTTCAAAATAATCAGTGTGACGAAATACCAGCCACCAATTCATAGCTCCAAAAATTGAAAACGGTGCATCCGTGAGAAATCTTTTGATGGTGTCTGGGGCCCAGAGGCTAACAAATAGCGCTGTAGTGATAATCATAAATAGGAGCGGAGGAAGAAGTCGTCTAATGCGCGCTATGTAAAAGGCACGTAGATCTAAACCACCGCTGCGTTGTATTGAATCTAAAAGCAAGCGAGTAATAACGTAACCAGAGATTACGAAGAATAGATCAACTCCAAGAAAGCCACCAGGTATCCAAGAAATTCCTAAGTGATAAAGAAGTACCGCGATAACTGCAACTGCACGCAAACCATCAATTGCAGGGATGTAACGGATGCCGCGGGGGGAAGCCATATTAATTACTTACGCTTAGTGGTTGTTTTCTTTGCAGCTTTCTTCTTTGCAGGTGGCGATATTGCTGCCTTGGTGCGCTCACTCTTGACAGAGATTGGCCCACTTTGAATAAGCGTGTTGTCATCATTGAGATTATTGAGAACGCTTTGTTGCAACTCTGCAAGTCGAACAAAAGCAGATTCCAAACGTGTACGCGATTGGTGGATAGCATTCTCGGCAGCATCGAGTGATTGTGTTTGAATCTTGTATAAACGCTCAGCTTCTCCAATAACACTTCCAAGCCACAAGCGATAATTTGCGATTTCACCAGTAGCTGAACTGATAATTCTTTCGCCTTCACGTCGCGCCGCTGTCGCTAGCGCTGTCGCTTCACGCTTTTTTGCTTCAAGTATTGATTCAGCCTCTGATTCTGAGCGAGAAATCATCTCTGCTGCTTCTGATTCAGCGACTTGAATATATTTGCGTCCACGCGATTCGGCACCTGAAAGAATTGAGCGCGCCTTGAGTTCTACGCTCTCAAGGGTGTCTTTTGCAGTGCGTGTAGTTTCCTTAACAACGCGATCAGCTGCAGCTTGAGCTTTCGCTTCACGTAGTTGCGCTGACTTAATCATTGACATCGCTGTCTCTGTCGCCAGAATTTCAAATTCTTCTTTACTCAGCGTCGTGATATCTCGACGTGAGCGAAGGTCTGCTAATTGATTTTCAAGTTCGCGAATGCGATCAACTGAGTTGGGTTCAGCCGGCTCTTCGCCCTTGAAACCAACCCAACTTAGAAATGAGTTCTTCTCGCCCATGTCACCCTCGCACTAGAAATATGGAACTCCCATGAAGTTCCAAATGAGAACCCTAGATTAGAGTACAGATGGCCCTCTTCAAAAGTACTTTTAGCCCAGATATAAGCCCACGATGAGGGGATTGTGGTGGGTTACTTCGTATAAATGGCGATTGAAATTGCTACATATTGGGAGATCCACGCAGCGAGGACAAATATATGAAAGAGCTCGTGGAAGCCAAAATATTTTGCATTCCGACCTGGGCGCTTGAGAGCATAGAAAATTGCACCTATTGAATAGAGAAGTCCACCAAAAATAATTGGAAGAAGTATCCAGAGACCGCCTTCTTTATACATCTGCGGCAAGTAAGCCACGGCAAACCATCCAAGAAGTAAATAATTTGCAACATAGAGCCAACGTGGAGCACCTACCCAAAAGACACGAACAGCAACACCAATGAGTGCGCCTACCCAAATAACGGAAAGCAAAATCGTGCGGTCGCGACCATGAAGCAAGGTCACCGCAAAGGGTGTGTAAGAACCGGCAATGAGTAGATTTATATTGGCGTGATCAAAGCGGCGCCATATCTTTTTCTTCTCTGGAGACCACGGTACTCGGTGATAAATAGCAGAAACGCTGAACAAAAGAATTGCAGTAATTGAATAGAGAGCAACTGCAAATTTGAAAGAATTTTTGCTCAGTATAAAAAGAACTAACGAAGCAATAATGACAGCGGGGGTAGCACCTAGATGAAACCAACCACGCAACTTTGGTGGAGCTACTTGTTGCGTCATGGTGGCTCCGATCAATGGGCTACCCCCGACTGTACGGCAATTATCCTTTTGCGGCTGCGAAACCAACTTCTAGATCTGCCTTGATATCTGAGATATTTTCAAGACCGATGCTCAAGCGAACAAGACCTGGTGTCACCCCGGCTTCTAATTGTTCTTGAGGACTTAGTTGTGAATGTGTTGTTGTTGCAGGATGAATAACAAGAGAGCGAACGTCTCCAATATTTGCAACGTGGCTAAAGAGTTTGAGAGATTCAACAAACTTCTTTCCTGCCTCAACTCCACCCTTGAGCTCGAATGAGAGCACAGAGCCAGGGCCCTTGGGTGAGTACTTCTTCGCTAATGCGTTATATGGAGATGATGCAAGTGCTGCGTAATTTACTTTCTCAACACTTGAATGCTTCTCCAACCAAGCAGCAACTGCTTGTGCATTCTCGACATGGCGCTCAATTCGAAGGCTTAATGTTTCAAGTCCTTGTGCGAGCAACCATGCATTAAATGGTGAAACAGCTGCTCCAATATCACGAAGTAATTGAAGGCGAATCTTGAAGATATATGCAAGATTTGCACCAAATGCTGAACCAACGCCAAGTGCTTGAGCAAAAACTAAGCCGTTGTAGCTTGGATCTGGCTGGTTGAATCCCTTGAACTTCTCTGGATATTGCGCATAATCAAATTTTCCAGAATCAATGATTGCGCCCACAACGGTATTTCCGTGCCCAGATAAGAACTTAGTTGCTGAGTGAACAACCACATCTGCGCCAAAATCAATTGGTTTGATTAGATACGGAGTGGCAACAGTGTTATCGACAATGAGTGGAACACCAATTTCGTGGGCGATATCTGCAATCGTTTGGATATCTAAGATTTCATTCTTAGGATTTGCAATTGTTTCGCCAAAGAATGCCTTTGTGTTTGGACGGACTGCTTTGCGCCATGATGCAGGATCACTTGGATCATCAACAAAAGTTACTTCGATTCCAAACTTTGGCAATGTGTAGTGAAATAAATTATATGTTCCACCGTAGAGACTGGGGCTTGAAACAATGTGGTCCCCAGCTTCTGCAATATTGAGAATTGAATATGTTGTTGCAGCAGAACCTGATGCAACGAGAAGCGCCGCAACGCCACCTTCGAGAGCTGCAAGACGCTGTTCAACAGCATCTTGAGTTGGGTTCATAATGCGTGTGTAAATGTTTCCCATTTCAGCAAGACCGAAAAGATTTGCAGCATGTTGTGTGTCGCGGAACTGGTACGCAGTTGTTTGATACAAAGGCAGTGCACGCGCACCAGTTGTTGGATCGGGTACTTGCCCAGCATGAATCTGCAGGGTTTCAAATGACCATTCTTGTTCTGACATTGCGGACTCCCTCTGTCGGTGCGCTTTGTAGCGAGGGGTAGAAAATAGCAATTGTGGCCGGATACTTCTCACCCCAAACTATGTCTGTTGGAAGACGAAGGCGTTCCTCGAGGCCGCCCTTGAATCCGATTTTCAAAGGTCGCCCGATCTTTGGAATTTTGACTGAATCTTTCGGAAAGGTCGATTATGTTGAAACTCGACAGTAATCAATGGAACGCGGTCTATAACATATTTTCGTTTGGACTAGTTTCGATGATCGCATGCACAATTTACACACTTGTTTCACAACAGCGTGTACTTGCTAAGTATCGAAATGCTCTTGTTATGTCATCAATGGTTACATTCATTGCTGGATACCACTACATGCGTATTTTCAACTCATTCAATGAATCATCAATGGACATGACAGTAAATGTCAGTGGTGCACAGGGTTCATTCAACGAGGCATACCGCTATGTTGACTGGCTTCTAACTGTTCCACTTCTACTTGTAGAAGTTATTGCAGTACTAGCACTTGCTAAGGAAGTTTCACGCTCGCTAATCATGCGTCTTGTCCCAGCATCAGCTGCGATGATCGCACTTGGTTACCCAGGTGAAATTTCATCAGATAAGAACACAGCGATTCTTTACGGTGTGCTCTCAACAATTCCATTCCTCTACATTCTTTATGTACTCTTTGTAGAACTCGGTAAGTCACTTGATCGTCAACCAGAAGGTGTAGCAGCAACAGTTGGACGCTTACGTCTCCTTTTGATTGCAACATGGGGCGTTTACCCAATCACCTACATCCTCAACATCAATCCAACAACAGATATGGGTGTTGCGGCACAGCAATTCGTAGGAGTACAAATTGGTTACACAGTTGCTGACGTTTTGGCAAAGTGCGTATTCGGTCTAACAATTCTCAAGATCGCACGCATGAAGTCAATGGCAGAAGGCATGAAGGACGACCACTAATTACTAAATAAATAAGGGGTGTCGGGAAACCGGCACCCCTTATTTTTTTGTAGAGTGAAGACATGAACAATTACCGAATGGGCGGATATCTACTATTCGCAATAGGACTCATCAATTTGCGCTACCAATGGGGAGAGCCTGGAATCGTTCAAAGAAGTGCCACAATTTTTATTCCTGGAACCCTCATCCTGCTCGCTACAGTTATTGATCCCTTGAAGCCAATATTGATGAGAAAAGAAGTGCAGTATCTCTTAGCATTTTTAGGACTTGCCTTTATTGCATATGCAGTAACGAACTAAATATTCTTTATATTCTTTTCTATTATTTTCCAGTTCGAAAAGAGATATCTCTGCTTTTCATTTCTAAGGCAAGGATTCGAATCTCATTTGGCCCTATGCCATGAAGTGACTTCAATTTTTCTAAACTGACTTTTCTAAGATCGCTGACTTTCAAAAGTTTTGCTTCAACGAGAGCCTGCCGAGCGGTCGAGTCCAGGCCGATCTCTTTCCACACTCCATCTAAATTGTCATGGGAGTTGAGGTCAGCAGCTTTTGGCTTCGCCTTCGTTGCTGCCTTCTTTTTAGCCATGACACTATTGAATCATGTGAGTCCGCTCATATTCATATTCTCAGACGAGCGAGGTTCACATTGAGGGCGTATCGTTATTAGGTCGCACAATTCGGCCTGGGTACAAAGGAAGCGATGATGGCTCAAATAAATATTGATAAAAAGACGGGCATATTCTCCGTCATAATTCTGGCCCTTGTTGTAACTATCGCTGCGATGGCCTTTGGTTCAGATCGACATGATGGACTTCCTGGAATGCACAGAGACGGAATGCATCAGAATGATGAATCATCTTCTTCTAAATTGAATGGTGCAGAGGTCATGTTCTTGCAGATGATGATTCCGCATCACCAGCAAGCTATTGATATTTCTGAATTAGCCATCGCCACGTCAAAGGATGCCGAACTAGTTGCCCTTGCAACCGTGATCCGTGATGGACAAGCAGGCGAAATAGTTCAAATGAAAAATTGGTTAGCACAAGCTGGAGCCGGCACTGATATGGGACATATGGGCCACGATATGGGTGGAATGCTTACAGATGCGCAACTCTCTGCCTTGAAGGCATCCCAAGGTTCGGCATTCGATCGTTTGTGGTTAGAAGGAATGACTAATCACCACGATGGAGCCATTCATATGACAATGATGATTAGTGACGCCCAGAATCTGGCGATAAAACAATTTGGTCAAAAGATTATTGAAGTACAAAGTGCGCAAAATGCACAGATGAAAACTATGCTCAGCAGATTAGGTTAGGGAGTAAAAATGGAAACGACTATTAAGATTTCTGGCTACAAAGTTATATAAAGGTTTCATAAAACGCACTGTTACTGGTGCGGGAGAAGGGACTTGAACCCTCACGTCCGAAGACACAGGTTCCTAAGACCTGCGTGTCTGCCATTTCACCACTCCCGCTAAAGAGTGCCTAACGATTCTTACATCATTGACGAGAAATTCTCTGGGAGAAATTCTCTCGACATCTCAATCCGCAAGAATCTAATTAGAGCCCCTTGGATAATGCCTAAGGTTAGGGGTAAGTTTGCTATGTTCCAAAACGAGAACTAACGACGAAGGAGCCTCACAGTGTCACTCACCCCAACACCAGCAGATAAGTTCACATTTGGTCTTTGGACCATCGGATGGCAAGCGAGAGATCCCTTTGGTGATGCAACTCGTGGGCCCCTAGACCCAGTTCGAAGCGTCAATGAACTCGCAGCTCGCGGTGCTCATGGTGTGACATTCCACGATGATGATTTGATTCCATTTGGTAGCGATGACAGTTCACGTCGCGGTCACATCGATCGTTTCAAAAAAGCACTTGCTGATACAGGAATGAAAGTTCCAATGGCAACAACAAATCTATTTACGCACCCAGTTTTCAAAGACGGTGCATTTACAAGCAACGATAAAGATATTCGCCGTTATGCCATTCGTAAGGTAATGCGCAATATTGAATTAGCAGTTGAACTTGGCGCAGAAACCTATGTTTGCTGGGGCGGCCGCGAAGGTGCTGAATCTGATGCAGCTAAAGATGGTTATGTTGCGATGGAGCGCTTCCGTGAAGCATTCAACATTCTCGGTGATTTCGTTGTAGACAATGGTTACAAGATTAAGTTTGCAATTGAGCCAAAGCCAAATGAACCGCGCGGAGATATCTTCTTGCCAACAATTGGTCACGCAATGGCATTTATTTACACGCTCAATCGCCCAGAACTCGTTGGCTTGAATCCAGAAGTTGGTCACGAGCAAATGGCTGGTCTGAACTTCGTTCATGGAATCGCTCAAGCACTATGGCAGGGCAAGTTATTCCATATCGATCTCAATGGTCAGCACGGTCCAAAGTACGATCAAGATCTCGTATTTGGTCACGGTGATTTGAAGTCAGCATTCTTCTTAGTCGATCTACTTGAGCACTATAAATACAGCGGTCCAAAGCACTTCGATTACAAGCCATTACGCACAGAAGATGACAAGGGCGTATGGCAATCAGCAACATCGAATATGCGAACATATTTGATTCTGAAAGAGCGCGCTAAGGTATACCGCAGTGATTCACGTGTTATCGAAGCAATGAAGGTTGCAAATATTCCTGGACTCCTTGAGCCAACACTTGCTACAGGTGAGACATGGAAAGATTTAGCAAAGCCTGAAGCTTTCGATGTTGAGAAAGCAGGAGAGCGTGGTTACGGCTACGAACTTCTAGATCAACTAGCACTTGAGCACTTGATGGGCGTGAATATCTAAATAAAAGTAAATAAAAAATGGCCCAGAGAAATCTCTAGGCCATTTTTTATTATCTAGCTATATTTATATTTCGTTACTTAGTAGCACCTGCACGCTTGCGAGATACCGCATCAACTGTTGCAGCGAGGATAAGAACTCCACCGGTTACAAGGAAGTTGATACCTGCTGGAAGTCCAAGCAGACCAAGACCGTTATCGATAATGGAAATAACAACAGCGCCAACAGCAGCGTGAGCTAAACGACCACGTCCACCGAAGAGGCTTACTCCACCCACAACAGCGGCTGCAACACCAGAGAGAACCATAGATTTACCAGCGGTTGCCTCTACTGTACCGATACGGCTTGCATTGAAAATACCTGCAACAACAGAGAGCATTGAACAGATAATGAATGCAGACATGCGAATCTTTGGAACTTTGATACCTGCACGACGCGCAGCTTCAGGATTTCCGCCAACTGCGTAGAGATGGCGACCAAAGCGTGTGCGATCAAGAACCAAAGTACCGACAAAAAGAATTGTTATTGCAAACGGCATAACAATTGGGACGCCCGCGATAGCAATTGCTGAAAGACTACGATTCACATTTAGAATTGAAACGCAACCAGCGCCTAGCCCAGCCATAACTCCAAGTTTGATAAAAAGAAGAATGAGAGGACGGTTAGGCAAGTTAGATTTCTTGCGACGCATGCGATCATAGAAATTTATGAGCAATGTGAGTGTCAAGAAAATTCCAAGCATCAACCAACCTGCCCATTGAGGCATATTGTCATTCATAATTGATTTGAGCTCTGGAACTTCAACCCGGTAGATACCACCGTCGCCAAGGAGTGCTAATTGCAAACCTTGGAAACCTAGGAACAGACCCAGAGTTACGACGAAGGATGGAACACCAACTTTGGCAACAAAGAATCCAATAAAAGATCCGACTACGAAGCCAACTACGAAGCCAGCCAAAATCGATACTCGCCAATCCCAGCCAGCCTTATTCGTGAGAATAATAAAGAAGGCCATCGAAAGTCCCGAGGTAACACCTGCGGAGAGATCGATTTCAGCAATCAAGATTACAAAGACGAGCGCCATCGAGAGCATCATCAACGTTGCTGACTGAACTAGTAGGTTCGCAAAATTGAGCTTTGTGAGGAAGTAAGGATTCAAACTTGCAAAAAGAGCAGTAAGAAAAATAAGTGAGATGACAGATGGCAAAGCACCCATTTCACCACTTTTTACACGAACAAAGTAATTCTTTACTTGGTCGCGGATAGTGCCTTCGTGGCCGGAGCTAATTGTGGTTGTAGTAGTTGTACTCATTGTTACGCCTGCTCCATGCTCTTAGTTCCGGTGATGTAACCGACTACATCAAGGTGATTAGTCTCTGTTGCCTTGAGGTGAGCAACCATCTTTCCTAAATACAAAACGCTGATGTCATCGCATACCTTGAAAACATCTTGCAAGTTATGGCTGATGATAATCACTGCAACACCCGAGTCGGCTAGACGGCGAACAAGATTGAGAACTTGTTCAGTCTGTGCCACGCCGAGTGCCGCTGTTGGTTCATCAAGGATGACAAGCTTTGCTTTACGAAGTACAGATCGAGCAATCGCAACAGTCTGGCGTTGTCCACCAGATAGAGATGCAACTTTTTGACGTACTGATTTCACTGTACGAATTTTGAGACCAGCAAGAGTTTGAGTTGCTTCAAACTCCATGTGTGGTTCGTCAAGTGTCATGCCAGTCATCTCTTCACGACCAAGGAACATGTTCTGAACAATGTCGAGGTTTTCGCACAGTGCTAGATCTTGATACACAACTTCAATCCCAAGTGCAGCAGCTTGACGCGCACTATTGAGATGAACTTCATTTCCTTCAAATTTAACTACACCAGAATCGTAGGACTGAACTCCAGCAAGGCCTTTAATCAACGTTGATTTTCCTGCGCCATTATCTCCAACGAGGGCGGTGACTCGACCTGCATATGCTTTGAAATTAATACCTTGCAATACATCTACTGGTCCAAAACTCTTAATAACATTTTGGAGTTCGATGACGGGTGTGTCCATGGAGTGCCTCTCTCGGATTTATTTCCTTCTAATTGCTTCTTACAAATTACTCATTAATTAGTATGTCGTGCTTTAAACCAAGGGGGAAATTGCGAAAACCTTTGCGCCGACCAGATGGCCGGCGCAAAGGTTTATTCACGCATTTATATTATGCAACGCCGTACTTTGTACATGCTGCAGCTACTGCTGCTGTACAAATCTCAGCTGCTGTTGCATCGCCTGCAGCAACAACATCCTTGACCTTATCTGGGCCAACGAGTACTGGTGTTACAGCTATGTATGGTGTTCCATCAGCAAGAGTCTTATCTGCTGTTGGCTTCTCACCCTTAAGGAGTGCGATTGCCAAGTCAGATGCAGCTGTTGCTTCTAGTGTGAATGGCTTGTAGACAGTTGCTGTCTGCTTGCCAAGCAATACGTTCTGTAGACCAGCTACTGATGCATCTTGTCCTGAAACAGGAACAGTCTTCTTGTTCTTATCCAAGATTGTGATGATGTTTGCTGCGTTGTTGTCGTTTGGTGCAAGAACTGCATCGAACTTACCTTGAGTAGCTGTGTAAGCCTGCTCGAAGAGTGTTCCAGCCTTAGCGCCATCCCATGTTCCAGCCATTTCGAAAATTGGCTTGATACCAGCAGCAGAAAGAACTGCTACAGCACCGTCATAGAACATCTTTGCATTTCCATCAGAAGGATCGCCTTGTCCGTAGATAACGCGTGCCTTCATTGGATCGATTCCCTTAGCTGCAAGGCCATCAAGAATTGATTGTCCTTCTAGTGCGCCAACTGTTTCGTTATCGAATGAAACGTAGTAGTCAGCTCCTGCGATTGGACGGTCATAAGCAATAACAGGAATACCTGCTGCCTTTGCCTTCTCAGTTACCTGAACAGCTGCTCCTTGATGATCAACAAGAATCATCACGCCGCAACCCTTGCTCATCATTTGTTCAGCAATTGTTGCGTACTTAGCTGTATCGCCTTGTGCATTCTGAATATCTGCTTCGAAACCTGCACCTGTAAGTGCTGTTTCAAGTGCTGGACGATCTCCAGTCTCCCAACGTGTTGAAGATTCTGCGTCAGGAAGGATGATGCAAGCACGTGTGCTTCCGGCTTCTTCGCTCTTTGAGCAGCCAGTAAGTGCAATCGCGATAGCTGCAAATGCTGCAGTAATCGCTAAATGGCGCTTTGTCATAGATTTATTACCTTTCGAAAGGTGGAAAACACCCCAGGCCGAATCTTTTCCGACCAAACAAGGAAGGTGTAACCACTGCGTAGGTTATGCCAGAAGCGCGCAAAAGAGAATTGATAATTAGGGATTTCCCCCATTGCAATCTAACAATTAGGTAACGTTTTTATGCGCGCTCACGGTAACCTTGGGCATGCCTTCGCAGATTGATGAGTTATCACGCGTAATAACCGAAGCTATCGCGCGCGCAATCACATCTGGCGAGATCGAGGCGAGCCTGCCCGATACGGTTCCCCTAGAGCGTCCGAAGAATCGCGACCATGGCGATTACGCCACATCGATAGCCCTGCAGCTGGCCAAGGCAGCGGGCAAGAACCCTCGAGAAGTGGCACTCATCCTTCAAAAACACATAGGCACCACACCTCTTATATCTGCAGTAGATATCGCAGGTCCTGGCTTTCTCAACTTCACTCTAAATCGGGCAAGCCAAGCAAATTTAGTGAACTCGATTATTGAAAGTGGCACTAAGTATGGCCAAGGAAATTCTCTTTCTGGAGTTCGCATTAACCTCGAATTTATTAGTGCAAATCCAACAGGTCCATTGCATTTAGGTCACACACGTTGGGCTGCAGTCGGTGATGCACTCGGTCGAGTACTAAGTGCCGCAGGGGCAGATGTATCGCGAGAGTTTTATATCAATGATCGCGGGAATCAAATGGATCTCTTTGGGGCATCACTTGAAGCAGCAGCACTGGGCAAGCCAATTCCTGAAGATGGGTATCAAGGAAATTACATTCATGATCTTGCACAGGAAGTAGTTGGCGCAAATATTGGAATAAAGGATTTACCAGAGCCAGGACGCCTTATTGAATTTCGCGAACGCGGTTATCAACTACAACTGAATCAACAGAAAAAAGTACTCGACACTTTTGGAACACACTTTGATACTTGGTTTTCAGAGCGCTCGCTCCATGACGCAGGTTCCGTTGAACACGGAATCGATGTTTTGCGTAAGCAAGGTCATGTCTTTGAACTCGATAATGCAACGTGGCTTCGCACTACTGATTTTGGTGATGATAAAGATCGCGTGCTTACAAAAAGCGATGGCTCTCTTACCTACTTCTCATCAGATACTGCCTATTACATAAATAAGCGCGAACGTGGTTTTGACATTTGTATCTACATGCTTGGCGCTGACCATCATGGTTATGTTGGACGCCTAAAAGCTATTGCTGCATGTGCTGGCGATAATCCTGAATACAACATCCATGTTCTCATCGGCCAGCTTGTCAAGATTATGGAAGGCGGCGAAGAAGTTAAGCTTTCTAAGCGAGCTGGCACCATTATTACTTTAGAAGAATTAGTGGAAAAAGTTGGCGTAGATGCTGCTCGTTACACACTTATTCGCTACCCAGTAGAAACTCCGATGGTGATGGATTTAGATATTCTCACAAGGAACACAAATGAGAATCCTGTCTATTACGTTCAATATGCCCATGCTCGAATAGCTGGAGTTCTGCGCAATTGTGAAGAGTTGAAAATTTCTATGAGTAGCAAGGATTTTGATCCTGCGCTTTTGACACATGATCGCGAAAACGAATTGATTGCAACTCTGGCTAATTTCCCACGAATAGTTGAAGGCGCTGCCGAGCTTCGTGAGCCCCATCGCATTGCTCGATATCTCGAAGAATTAGCAGGCGTGTATCACGGCTTCTATTCCGACTGCCGGGTGTTGCCATTGGGGGACGAAGCGATTGCACCAATTCATACTGCGCGTGCGTTGCTATGCATGGCTACTAAGCAAGTAGTAAAGAATGGTCTTGCATTATTGGGCGTCGGCGCACCGGAGAGGATGTAGACATGAGTACATCACTGTGGCCTGCAGGTGTTTCATTCAATAATGGAGTACTTCATATCTCCGGAATATCTGCACAAACTCTTGCTAAAGACTTTGCAACACCAGCATTTTTTATTGATGAAGATGACTTCCGTGCGCGTGCAATGGGATGGAACAAAGCGCTCAATCAATCCTTTGGTTCTAATGCAGGAAACGTTTATTACGCAGCAAAGGCATTTATTAGCGTAGAAGTTGCTCGCTGGATTGCCGCTTGTGGAATTGGTATAGATGTTTGCACTGGAGGCGAACTCGCTGTGGCACTAGCAGGTGGAATTGATCCACAAAAGATTGAAGTTCATGGAAATAATAAATCTGTCTCTGAAATCGAGCGCGCAGTAGCTGCTGGCGTAGGCACCATTGTTATGGACTCACTCTTTGAAATTGAAAGAGTTGCTGCAGCTGCTCGTAAGTTAGGTAAGAGGCAACGTGTTCTTCTTCGTCTAACTCCCGGCATTGAGGCACATACTCACGAATCAATTGCGACTGCCCACGAAGATGTGAAATTTGGATTCTCAATTGCAAGTGGCGCTGCATGGAATGCAATTCTTGAGGTGCGCAAATATCCAGAACTTGAATTGCGTGGTTTTCATTCTCATATCGGTTCACAGATTTTGAATATGGATTCCTTCGAGATTGCCGCAGATCGCCTCATTGGATTGCTAGCTAAATTCCGCGACGAGTTTTCTGCCCAACTTCCCGAGCTAGATCTTGGCGGTGGATATGGAATTGCATATTTGCCTGGTGATGTAGAACTCGAAGCTAGTGAAGTTTTACCGGCGCTTTATTCGCAAGTAAAGAATGCTTGCGAAAGAGCAAAGTTGGATATTCCTAAGGTTTCGATTGAACCTGGTCGAGCAATTGTTGGACCGACAATGTTTACGTTATACGAAGTAGGAACTGTTAAAGATGTCACTTTGGAATCAGGAAAAGTTCGCCGCTATATTTCTGTCGACGGGGGAATGAGCGACAACATTCGCCCATCACTTTATGGGGCAAAGTACACAACATCACTTGCAAATAGATCATCGAGTGCACCATTAGTTGATTCTCGATTAGTTGGTAAGCATTGTGAAACAGGAGATATTGTTATTCGCGATATCGAATTACCTAGTGATATCGCACCAGGGGATTTATTAGCTGTCCCTGCAACTGGGGCATATGGGCGCAGCATGGCCAGTAATTACAACCACATTCCACGACCGCCAGTAATTGCAGTAAAAGATGGAAAAGCACGTGTAATTCTGCGCAGAGAGAGTGAAGCCGATCTCCTCAATCTCGATATTTAACGCCGAATGCACCAGGTGTGAAAGAATCACCCCATGAGCGCAATCAAAAAAATCACAATCGGCATGCTCGGTTGCGGCACAGTTGGTGCTGAAGTTGCGCGTCTTTTGCTCTCGGATATTCCTGAACTCTCCACACGCTCTAGTGCGCCTCTTGAACTCAAGAAGATTGCTGTACGCAGTGGTGGATCGCGCATTGGAATTGATGCATCACTGTTTACAACTGATCCACTTTCAATCGTCAATGACCCAGCAATCGATATTGTCATTGAAGTGATGGGTGGAATTGAACCTGCACGAGAACTAATTTTGCAAGCAATCAGTAATGGTAAATCTGTAGTAACTGCGAATAAGAGTTTGCTTGCAACACATGGAGCCGATCTCTATGCAGCAGCTGATAAAGCAGGAGTAGATCTTTATTACGAAGCAGCTGTTGCTGGTGCGATTCCAATTATTCGCCCTATGCGCGAATCTTTAGCTGGTGACTACATCACACGCATCATGGGTATCGTCAATGGAACTACAAACTTTATTCTGACAAAAATGCACGAACAGGGACTAGCTTTTAATGAGGCATTAGCGCAAGCCCAAGAGCTTGGTTATGCAGAAGCGGATCCAACTGCAGATATTGAAGGCTTTGATGCTGCTGCAAAAGCTGCAATCTTGGCAGGTCTTGCATTTCATACTCGCGTAACTGTCGATGAGGTCTACCGCGAAGGTATTACAAAGATTTCAGCAGAAGATGTCGCACTCGCTAAGTCAATGGACCATGTAATAAAGCTATTGGTAATTGGCGAGCTCACACCTGAAGATGAAATTTCCGTGCGCGTTCACCCTGTGATGCTTCCAAGTAGCCATCCCCTTGCATCAGTTCGCGATGCATACAATGCCGTTTATCTAGAGGCTGAATCTGCGGGACAACTCATGTTCTACGGTCGCGGCGCAGGTGGTGGCCCAACAGCGAGTGCGGTACTTGGCGATGTTGTCGCAGTTGCACGACATATTGCTGATGATTCAATTGGACACCGCGAAAGTGACTATGCAGATCGCGAAATAGCACCATTTAGTGCAGCCCGCACAAAATTGATGATTCGTCTTCAGGTTGCAGATAAACCAGGCGTACTAGCAACGATTGCACAAGCATTTGCAGCGCAAGGTGTTTCAATTCAAACAGTGCGCCAAGGTGGAGCCGGAAATGATGCCGAACTTGTTGTTGTGACACACGCTGCCTCTGAAAAAGCACTAGGAGAGCTTGTGAAAGATTTATCTGCACTTGAAATTGTGCGCAAAGTTGAAAGTGTTATCCGAGTTGAAGGAGCGTCGTCCTAATGAAATCTCTATTCGGGAATAGAAAAGGCACTCATCAATGGCGCGGAGTTATTGAGGAATATCGCCATCGCTTGCCAGTAAGTGCTAAAACTCCAGTAATCACACTTCGTGAAGGTGGAACTCCTCTTATTCTTGCTCAGCACTTATCTGAAATGCTTGGCAACGAAATCTGGTTGAAGTATGAAGGTACAAATCCAACTGGCTCATTCAAAGATCGCGGAATGACGATGGCTATTTCTAAGGCTGCAGAAGATGGTGCGAAAGCTGTCATCTGTGCCTCAACAGGAAACACATCAGCGAGTGCTGCGGCCTATGCAACAAAAGCTGGCATGGTTCCTGCTGTTCTTATTCCTGCTGGCAAAATTGCTATGGGTAAATTGGCACAGGCCGTAATTCATGGTGCAACAATTTTGCAGGTCAACGGCAACTTTGATGATTGCCTTACTTTGGCAAAAGAACTTTCTGAAAATTACCCAGTCGCACTAGTGAACTCTCTCAATCCTTATCGAATTGATGGGCAGAAGACTGGTGCATTTGAAGTTGTAGATTTCTTGGGTGATGCACCAGATCTGCATGTGTTGCCAGTGGGCAATGCAGGAAATATCACTGCTTATTGGCGCGGATATAAGGAATATCGCAAAGATGGACTTGCTCGCCAGTTGCCACAGATGTGGGGCTTTCAAGCTGCTGGTTCTGCGCCGATTGTAAAAGGAAAAATTGTAAAAAATCCTGACACGATTGCAACTGCAATTCGAATCGGTAATCCTGCATCATGGCAACAAGCAATCGATGCACGTGATTCATCTGGTGGCCTCATCGATTCAGTAACAGATAAAGAAATTTTGAGTGCATATCGCCTTGTTGCAGGAAAAGAAGGTGTATTTGTCGAGCCATCGAGTGCTGCTGGAATTGCGGGACTTATCAAATACAAAAAAGCTGGCAAGTTGCCACAAGGAAAGCGCATCGTTGTCACTGTCACAGGACATGGATTAAAAGATATTTCTTGGGCACTAGAAAGTGCTGCAAAGCCAAAGATCATTCCTGTGAAAGCTGCAGTTGCTGCGAAAGCATTGGGATTGGCATAACAATGGCAAAGCCAACATATAGAGCCCAACCTGTTCAGGTGCAAGTGCCTGCAACAAGTGCAAACTTAGGTCCAGGATTTGATTGCTTTGGATTAGCACTGGGAATGCACGATCGTTATGTTGCACAGATTCTCGATGATGTTGCACTCGATATTGATATTTCAGGTGAAGGCGCAGCAGAACTTCCACGTAGTGATAAAAATTTATTGGTCAAAGCAATGTATAAAGGTTTTGAATATCTTGGTGGCAAGCCTCGAGGAATTGCAGTGCGCGCACTCAATGTTATTCCTCATGGTCGCGGACTTGGATCTTCAGCCAGTGCCATAGTCGGTGGCCTCACTCTTGCTCGCTCACTTGTCTTGGGCGGCAACCAACAGATGAGTAATGATGCTTTGCTCAATCTTGCAACAGAGATGGAAGGACATCCCGATAATGTTGCAGCGGCAATATATGGCGGGGCAACAATTGCTTGGCAAGAGATGCAACACGGTAAGAAAGTTGCACTCTCAATAAACATGGAAGTTGATGCTCGCATTGGCGCAGTTGCATTTATCCCAACATCGGCAGTCTCGACTTCTAAGGCACGAAAGCACCTTCCTGAAGTAATTCCTCATAGCGATGCTGTTGCAAACTCTGCACACAGTGCGCTGATGGTTCACGCACTTACACAACGACCAGACCTACTATTTACAGCTACACAGGATTTCTTACATCAGCAATATCGACAAGATCTCATGCCAGCCTCATTTACTTTGATGAGCAAACTTCGTAGCGCAGGTGTGCCAGCATTTATCTCAGGTGCGGGTCCAACCGTGCTCGTTCTTCATACTGGCGGAGCAAGTGATATCGCTGAAATGGAACGTGCTGCAGGAGAGAAGTTTGTCGTAACTCCTCTTTCTATATCCCGAGCTGGAGCGAGCGTAATTACCGCCTAACTTGCCCATGCGCATTTACGGGTGCTAACCTTTGCCTTATCTGATCGGCCTCTTCTTAGGGCTCAATAAAGATTTCAGATAAATACAGCAACACAATCCAATCACTTGAGTTTTCCTTTAGGAAACCAAGCCAATCATGAAATGAAACTAATGACCGAAACAGAAGCAGTACGTTCTAATAGTCCAGAGCTTTCCGCGATGACACTTCCTAAGTTGAAGGCAGTAGCTGCCCAACTTGGTATCGATGGTGCCGCGAAAATGAAAAAAGAGGGACTTGTAGAAGCAATCAGCGATCTTCAAGCAAAGAATCGCGAAGCAGCTAAAGCAGAACGCGAAGCACGCCGCGAAGCGCGCAATAATCGTAAGAAAGAAACACCATCTAAGAATTCAGCACCTGAAAGCGATGACGAGGATGGCGATAATGAGAGCGATTCAAGTTCTCGCCGTGATCGTGACCGCGGCAGAGATCGTGGACGCGACCGTAATCGTGATCGCAATCGCGACCGTGGGTCACGCGAAGAGCGCGAGCCAGTTATTTCAGAAGATGATGTCTTAGTACCAGTAGGCGGATTGCTCGACATTCTTGAGAGCTATGCATTTATTCGTACAGCTGGATATCTACCTGGTCCAAACGATGTTTATGTTTCATTGCAGCAGGTTCGCCGTAACGGATTACGTAAAGGCGATGTAGTGACGGGACAAGTTCGCCAACCACGTGAAGGTGAGCGCAAAGAGAAGTTCAACGCACTCATTACTTTAGAGACAGTCAATGGAGCAACTCCTGAAGAGTCACGCAATCGCGTTGAATTTTCGAAGCTAGTTCCTCTCTACCCACAAGAGCGTTTGCGTCTTGAGACAGAGCCAAATATTTTGACAACTCGTGTTATTGACCTTATTTCTCCAATCGGTAAAGGTCAGCGCGGACTTATTGTTTCACCACCTAAGGCTGGTAAGACAATGGTTTTGCAAGCTATTGCCAATGCGATTACAACAAATAATCCAGAGTGTCACTTGATGGTTGTTCTAGTCGATGAGAGACCAGAAGAAGTTACAGATATGCAACGCTCTGTAAAGGGTGAAGTAATTGCCTCAACATTTGATCGTCCAGCCGATGATCACACCACTGTTGCAGAACTTGCAATTGAGCGCGCAAAGCGTCTTGTTGAACTTGGGCACGATGTAGTTGTGCTCCTCGATTCAATTACGCGCCTTGGTCGTGCATACAACATTGCAGCCCCTGCATCAGGTCGAATTCTTTCAGGTGGTGTTGATTCAGCTGCTCTCTATCCACCAAAGAAGTTCTTTGGTGCTGCACGTAATATTGAAGATGGTGGCTCACTCACCATTCTTGCAACAGCACTTGTTGATACAGGATCACGTATGGATGAAGTTATCTTCGAAGAGTTCAAGGGAACTGGAAATATGGAGCTCATCCTTGATCGTCGTCTTGCAGATAAGCGAATATTCCCAGCCGTCAACGTTGTTGCATCAGGTACTCGTAAAGAAGAAATTCTTATGGGAACAGAAGAGCTCAACATTGTTTGGAAACTTCGTCGCGTTCTTCATGCACTTGAACCACAGCAAGCACTTGAACTATTGCTTGAAAAGATGAAGGGAACAAAGTCCAACGTTGAATTCTTGATGCAAATCCAGAAGACAACAGTGGGCCCAGGTAACGAATAAGCACGCTCAGATTTCTCAGTTGAGGGGCTTATCGCCTACTCTTTGGGGGTAACCGAAGCGCCTGGTTCACGTTCTTGTTCGCAAGACGACCCAGGCATATGAAAGGGAAAAAAATGAAAGCAGATATTCATCCAGAATATAGAGAAACACAGGTCACCTGTGGTTGTGGCGAAAAGTTTGTAACTCGCTCAACAGTTGCAAGCGGATCAATTTATGTTGAAGTCTGCTCTGTATGTCACCCGTTCTACACCGGCAAGCAGCGCATCCTCGATACTGGTGGACGCGTAGCTAAGTTCGAAGAGCGTTTCGGTAAGAAGAAGTAGCTTTCCTAAAGACCGCAATTTCGCTACCAGAAATGGTGGTGGTTGCGGTTTTTTGCTTTCTATAAGTATGTAGTCACATCTATTTGAGGAAGGAGAAGCCAGATGACAAATGATCGTTTCGCATCTGCACATGAAATGGTGCGCGAATATGCAGAACTTGAATTGAAGATGGCTGATCCCACTATTCATGATGATCAAGGTAAGGCCCGATTACTTGGACGACGTTATGCCCAACTCGGACCAGTGGTTGCAGGCTTTCATGCATGGAAGAGTGCCGAAGATGACCTTGTCGCTGCACGTGAACTTGCCGAAGTTGATGCAGATTTTGCAACTGAAATTCCAGCTCTCGAAGAGGCGTGTGACATTGCAGCAACAAAATTAGAAGAACTACTTCTTCCTCGTGATCCCAACGATGATCGTGATGTTATTTTGGAAGTAAAAGCTGGAGCTGGCGGAGATGAATCTGCACTCTTCGCTGGAGATTTGTTGCGCATGTATCTGCGTTATGCAGAAAAACATGGCTGGAAAACAGAAGTTATCGATGCTACTGAAAGTGAAATGGGTGGCTATAAAGATATTTCAATCGCTATCAAATCAAAAGGAATTGCTGCCCCTGGTGAATCACCGTATGCACGTTTGAAATTTGAAGGCGGAGTTCATCGTGTACAACGCGTTCCTGAAACAGAATCACAAGGTCGAATTCACACATCCGCTGCTGGTGTTTTGATTTTGCCTGAAGCAGAGGAAATCGATGTGGATCTCAATATGAATGATGTTCGAGTAGATGTGTATCGCTCATCAGGTCCTGGCGGACAGAGCGTAAATACAACGGACTCAGCTGTGCGTCTTACACATGTTCCCACTGGAATTGTTGTTTCCTGTCAGAATGAAAAGAGCCAATTACAGAACAAAGAATCAGCACTCCGTATTTTGCGTGCACGACTACTAGCCGATGCACAAGAAAAGGCTGATGCAATTGCATCAGCAGAGCGCAAGAGCCAGGTGCGCACCGTAGATCGAAGTGAGCGAATTCGCACATATAACTTTCCAGAAAACCGCTTGAGTGATCACCGTGTAAATTTCAAATCTAATAACTTAGATTCTGTTCTCAATGGCGAACTCGATGATGTAATCCAAGCCCTTTTAGATGCCGATAAGGCTGCGCGTCTGGCATCTACAAGCTAACCCTCATGAATATCAAAGAGTTATTGCGCCAGGCGAAGAGTCAATTAGATGAATCTGGAATTTCACAAGTAGATGCAGAGCACTTATTGGCACACTGTCTTGGGGTATCAAGAATGGATTTACACAATCCTGTAATCCTAGAAAGCACTCTTGCAACAATTGGTGACGAACAAACAATTGAGGAAACCTTTGCAACTTTAGTAGAACGAAGAATTGGCTTTGAGCCTTTGCAATACCTCACTGGTACAGCACCATTTCGTCACCTAGAGATTGAAGTGGGACCAGGTGTGTTAGTACCCCGGCCTGAAAGTGAACTATTGGTTGAAGCAGTGCTGCAACATATTTCTAATATGGAGGCAATAGTTAGCGTTGTTGATTTAGGTGCTGGCTCAGGTGCGCTCTCACTTGCGATTGCTACAGAGGCTGAGAATGTACGAGTTATCGCAGTTGAGAAAAGTGCTGATGCAATCATCTGGCTAAAGCGCAATGTTTCTAGAATTGATGAGAAAGTTCGAATTGTTCAAGGCGATGTTTCCGAAGTTCTCATTGGCGTGAAGTGTGATTTAGTCATTGCTAATCCACCATATATTCCTGATGATCAAGTACTACCTCGCGATGTCGCAGGCTTTGAACCTCATATTGCACTCTTTGGTGGCCCAACTGGAATTGAAATTCCTAGACAATTTATTGCAGCCGCGGCACGACTCTTGAAATCTGGGGGAGTCCTTGTTATTGAACATACCGAAGAGCAAGGTCTTGTTATTGAAGCAGAGCTAGCTCTAGATTTTGAGAACGTAGTTTTGCATCACGACCTCAACGATCGTCCACGATGGTCGAGTGCGGTGAGGAGATAGCGATGGCCCAAGATATTGATCTCAAGTCTGGCGAACTTCTGGTGCATGTGAGCCTTGCAGCGAAAGCAATTCGCGATGGATACTTGATTGCAATTCCGTTAGAGCATCATTACGCGTATGCATGTGATGCTTTCACAGCAGATGCAGTTCGAGCAATGCATGTTCTTCGCAGAGATGATTTAGGAATTGCTGCGCAAGTACTTATCGCTGATGCAAAAACTACTAGCGGTGTTGCGCGTGAAATCTCACCAAGTGCACAGGCACTCATGAAGAAATTTTGGCCCGGCATGCTCTCGTTTAATCTTCGTCCACAAGTTGGATTGTCATGGGATTTAGGCGATGCAGGAGCACTTGATCAAGTGAGTTTTCGAGTACCAAAATCAAAATTTATTCGCGAAGTTCTCAAAGAGACTGGGCCTCTAGCAATTGCTAGTGCTGCATTTGCAAAGCAAGCACCGATTAGAAGAATCTCTGACATTCATGTTTTGGAATCTGCGCTAGCAGCAAAGTTTGATGCCGGCCTTCTGAAAAAGGGTTCACTCTCGACAGTTCTAGAGGCTGACAATGGCGGAATCACAATGGTGCGCGAAGGAGCAATCTCCTTAGATGAGATACACGCCATAGCCCCCGAGGTATCCAGGCAACTTTGATAACCAGGCTATAAGGTTTGACCATGTCTTCTGAAACTTTCTATGGCCCAGATTTCGATCTTCTTAGCAAGCAAGATCCCGATGTTGCCGCAGTGGTGCTCTCTGAGCTCAAACGTCAACAACAGAACTTGCAATTGATTGCATCTGAGAACTTCACTTCCCGTGCGGTCCTTGCTGCACTCGGTTCAACGCTTTCAAATAAATATGCCGAAGGGTATCCAGGTAAGCGTTACTACGGCGGATGCGAAGAAGTAGATAAAGTTGAAATTTTGGCAATTGATCGAGCTAAAGAATTATTTGGTGCAGAGCACGCAAATGTGCAACCTCATTCAGGAGCAAGTGCGAATATTGCTATCTATCAAGCATTTACAAAACCAGGAGACACAATCCTTGCAATGTCATTGCCACATGGTGGTCATCTCACTCATGGTTCAAAAGTAAATTTTTCAGGTAAATGGTTCAACGCAGTCTCATATGGAGTTCGCCAAGATACTGAGCTCATCGATTATGACGAATTGCGCGACCTAGCTATCAAGCACAAGCCAAAGATGATTTGTTCAGGCGCGACTGCTTATCCAAGCTTGATTGACTTCGAAAAAGTTCGCTCAATTTGCGATGAAGTTGGCGCAATCATGTGGGTTGATGCTGCTCACTTCATCGGCTTAGTTGCAGGTAAAGCAATTCCTTCACCTGTGCCTTACGCAGATGTTGTCTCCTTTACAACTCACAAAGTCTTACGTGGTCCACGCGGTGGAATGATTCTTGCAAAGGCACAGCATGCAGCCGCAATTGATAAAGCAGTATTTCCAGGAATGCAAGGTGGACCAATCATGTCTGCAGTTGCAGGTAAAGCGATTGCTATCAATGAGTGTGCGCAACCGGCCTATCAAAAGTATGCCAAGGATGTAATTGTGAATGCCCAATCACTCGCCGCAGCACTTGAAAAAGAAGGTATGCGCGCAGTATCTGGTGGCACACAAACTCACTTAGCACTTATCGATATTCGTAGCACAGGCATCAATGGAAAAGTTGCTGATGAGCGTTGTGGCGCAGCAGGCATTGTTCTCAACAAGAATTCAATCCCATTTGATCCCGAAGCACCTTCAGTTACAAGTGGTATTCGTGTCGGTAGTCCAGCGACAACAACACAAGGTATGGGTGTTGAAGAGATGAAGATGATTGCATCCTTTATCGCTCGCGCAATTCGCACCGGAGATAATGAGAAGTCTGCACAGGAAATCAAATCTGATGTGCACGCACTTACTGCGCGATTCCCTATCTATACCGCCTAATTAGCAATGCGTGAATATCTCATAACACTGCTGATCTCAGCAGCACTGTGTTATTTGATTACTCCATTTGTTCGTAAGTTTGCGATTCGCTTTGGCGCAGTAGCAGACATTCGAAGTAGAGATATTCATACTTTGCCTACCCCTCGCTGGGGTGGAGTAGCCATGTGGCTAGCAATGACTTTTACTTTTCTCATCGTGAACAATTTGCCACTAGTAGGTAAATCGTTTGGTCACGAAACTCAAGGAATTTTCCTTGCTGCAACATTTGTTGTCTTGCTAGGTATGGCCGATGACCGCTTCCAATTAGATGCACTGACCAAACTTGCTGGCCAAGCGTTAGCTGCAGGTATTCTCTTGATTTATGGAATCCAAATTTTGTGGGTTCCAATCAATGGCGTTATTACTTTGCCAGCGAGTATTGGCCAACTTGTAACTGTTCTTATTGTTCTAGTCACAATCAATGCCGTGAACTTTATTGATGGCATGGATGGACTTGCAGCAGGCATAGTTGCCATTGCAGGTATTGCATTTTTTGCCTTTGCATACTTATTGGCAGTTGACTACGGCTTTAGTCGAGCAGGCGCGCCATCACTAACTACTGCAGTTCTCATAGGTGTCTGTGTTGGTTTCTTGCCTCACAATGCCCATCCGGCAAAGATTTTTATGGGAGATTCTGGCTCGATGTTATTGGGATTACTGCTTGCTGCTGCATCAATAACACTGACGGGGCAAGTTGATCCCAATGCAATCTCTGCTGAAAAACTTGGACCAACGTTGTTGCCCTTGCTTCTTCCACTGGCAGTACTTGCAATACCGCTTGCAGATTTAGTACTTGCTATTTTGCGTAGACTCAAAGCAGGAAAGTCTCCATTTGCACCGGATAAAGAACACTTGCATCACCGACTCATGAGCGCTGGAAATTCTCAACTCAAGACGGCAATCATTATGTATTTTTGGACAGCAACAATTGCATTCCCAGTTAGCATTTCTGCATTTGCACCGATTTGGGTTGCAATACTCCTAGCAATTGCAATGTCCACGTTTACAATTTTGCTTTCAAGGCGACCAAAGGTTTTAGCATGACAAATTCTTCAACAGAGCGTGATCTTTTTCGCGGTGCATTGATTCCATCACTTGTAGTTGGAGTTATTGCAATTATTGTTTCAATGATTACCCAAGGTAATTCTGGTTTTATGGGTGCTCTATTAGCTCAACTCGTTGTCGTTATGTATTTTGCTGTGCACATTGGAGTATCTAAAATTTCCCGTAATTTGGATCCGATGAGCACAATGGCACTTGCTCTTTTTTCATATTTTGCAAAGTTCATACTTTTAGGAGCATTTCTCTACGTGCTAACGCGTATGACATCTCGCGAAAGTATCGATCGTGGCGCGTTTGGCATCACCGCGATAACATTGACTTTCGCTTGGCTCGGGGGAGAGATACGCAGTTATCTCAAACTTAAATTACATCTGCCATTGCCGACTCAGAAGGGGTAACTATGAAGCGCGAAGAGAATGCACTCTGGTCTATTTTCGGATACCTCCTCTCCGGCCTACTTTTTTGGGGCGCAGTCGGTTGGGGCCTCGATAGCTGGCTCGGCACGAGCTACCTCCTTTTAGTCGGCCTTTTGGTGGGAATGGGCGCATCGCTCTACCTCGTCTGGCTGCGCTTTGGCCGGGAGTAAGTGACTCGATACACGCTCGGGCACGCCCTTTTCGATTTCACAGCAAGCGCCTCTCTCACATAAGGTTGCGTATCCCCACAGTCTGACCCATTTGGTTTTTTATCGAAGTTGAGGAGTATGTGTGCGCTCGTTAGCACGTCTTAGCGCAGAAGGCGAGGGCTTCGTCCCGCCTAGCAGTAACGACTTCAACCTTCCTCCAATTTTTGGCGACAATGCGTATACAACCAAACCAATTTTTATGGTCTTTTTTTCAGTTATTTTGATTTCGGTTTTCTTTATTGCAGCATCGCGCAAAGCAGCAATTGTGCCTTCAAAGCTCCAATTCGCAGGAGAGAGCATTTACGCATTCGTTCGCAATGATCTAGCACGCGATGTTATCGGGCACGAATTTATGCGTTTTGTTCCTTATCTCTTCACACTCTTTACCTTTATTTTGACTAATAACATCTTCGGAATTGTTCCGCTATTGCAATTCCCTGCAATGTCGAGAGTGAGCTTTCCTTACGTATTAGCCGTATTCACATTTGTGATTTTTCACTACGTTGGAATTCGCAAACAGGGTATCGGAAAATATCTAAAAGAGATCATGTTCATGCCTGGTGTACCAAAGCCCGTTTATATTCTTTTGACACCAATTGAATTAGCAACATTTTTCTTGGTGCGCCCGCTAACTCTTTCACTCCGTCTCTTCGCAAATATGTTTGCGGGCCACTTATTGTTGCTCGTATTTATTATGGGCGGAGATCACCTATTCAAAGGTGTAATTGGTTTGAAGCTTGTGAGTCCATTTGCCTTCGCATTTGGAATCGGTCTCACATTCTTCGAATTCATGGTTCAGTGTCTACAGGCGTACATCTTTACTCTGTTGACAGCACTCTACATCGCCGGTGCACTTGCCGACGAGCACTAAAGAAGTACATCTCTACCCAAACAATCCACTAAGAAAGATCTACGAAAGGTAAGAAAAATGACAGGCACACTCAACCTGGTCGGTTATGGCCTCTCTGCAATTGGACCCGCAATTGCAACAGGAATGATCTTCGCCGCATACATCAGTGGCGTAGCACGTCAACCAGAAGCACGTAGCGTTCTCCAGCCAATCGCGTTCCTTGGGTTCGCACTTGCTGAAGCTCTTGCACTCTTCGGTCTCGTTCTCGCATTCGTTCTCTAATTAGGGATAAAGAATGCAATTTGTAAATTTGGCTGAAGCAGAGAAATTAAATCCGCTGATTCCACACACTGCTGAATTAGTAGTGGGATTCGTCGCATTTAGCTTGCTCTTCATCGTCTTGCGTTCCAAAGTTGTGCCGATGTTTGAAAAGGCATTTACAGAACGCACGAATGCAATTCAAGGTGGCATGGAGCGTGCGGAACAAGCACAGCTTGAGGCGCAACGCGCACTTGTCCAGTACAACGAGCAACTTTCTAAAGCTCGCGAAGAGGCACAAACACTTCGCGAAGAAGCTCGCGTACAGGGTTCAGCAATCATCGAAGAATTGCGTACAAAGGCGCAAGAAGAAGCGGCACGCATCACTGCAACAGCACATGCATCAATCGAAGCAGAGCGTCAACAGGCAATCACTTCACTTCGCGGTGAAGTTGGTGCACTTGCTGTTGAACTTGCATCAAAGATTGTTGGAGAAGCGCTAGATGACCAGGCACGTCAATCACGTGTAGTCGATCGCTTCCTTGATGATCTAGAGAAGTCAAAGTAAGGAAAAGTAATGAGAGCGCATTTGGGTGGCAGTAGCCGTCAATCATTAGTGATTGCACGCGGCAAAGTTGATGCTGCCGTAAAAGGCGCAACTGTAGAAAGTGCGTCAGCGCTGAGCAGCGAACTTTTCTTTATGGGCGACACCTTCGAAAGCAATATTGCAATACGTCGCGCAATTACAGATCCTTCACGTGATGCTGCTTCAAAAGCTGCGCTACTCAAAGATCTCTCTGGTAAGAGCGTTGGAGCAACTGCACTTGCTTTAGTTACAGAAGTAAGCGCGTTGCGCTGGTCTGCAACTAAGGATTTAGTACAAGTTCTAGAACAATTAGCTATTGAGGCACAAGCAAGTGCTGCAAATATTGCTGGTGAACTAGATCGAGTTGAAGAAGAAATCTTTATGGTTTCTCGCGTAGTTGCTACAAATTACGAACTCCGTACCGCTCTCACTTCATCAGCATCAGTTGCAAAGGCTGCTCTTGTCAATGAATTGCTCGGTAAGAATTCTTCACAATCAACACTCAAGCTCGTTTCACATCTTGTTGAAAACTGGAGATCTCGCAGTGTTGAGTCAGCATTTTCTGATTATGAATATGCACTCGCTGCTCGCCGTAATCGCTTGATCGCACTTGTTCGAGTAGCGGCCCCACTTTCTTCAGCACAACACACACGTCTTGTTGACACTCTAACTAAGCAAGCGGGCCAACCAGTTCGCGTCAATGTTGAAGTAGATAAGTCAATCGTTGGTGGAGTTTCGATCAAGTATGCAGATGAGTTAGTAGATGGCTCAGTTTCACATCGTTTAGCTGGTGCAGGCCGTGCACTCGCTGGAAGTAATTGATTTAGGTTCACAGAAGTTTTATAAGAAAAAGACAAAGGGAGATAGACATGGCAGAGCTCAAGATCAACCCAGAAGAAATTCGGGGCGCCTTAGCGAACTTCGTTAGGTCATACGATCCAGGCGTAGCAGCACGCGATGAGGTTGGAACCGTTAGCCAAGCAGGCGATGGCATCGCACGCGTTGAAGGTTTGCCATCAACAATGGCTAACGAACTTCTGCAATTTGAAAATGGAACCCTTGGTCTTGCACTCAACCTGGACGTCCGTGAAATCGGTGTTGTTATTTTGGGTGGTTACGAAGGAATTGAAGAAGGAACATCAGTGCGACGTACAGGTGAAATTCTCTCTGTACCAGTTGGAGATGCATTCCTTGGTCGCGTTGTTGATCCACTTGGCCGTCCAATCGATGGCAAGGGCGAAATCAAAGCAGATGCACGTCGTGCACTTGAATTGCAGGCACCATCTGTTGTGCAACGCCAACCTGTAAAGGAGCCACTTGCAACTGGTATCAAAGCTATCGATGCGATGACAGCGATTGGTCGCGGACAGCGTCAGTTGATTATTGGTGACCGCCAGACAGGTAAGACTGCTGTTGCTGTTGACACAATTATTAACCAGAAAGAAAACTGGAAAACTGGAGATAAGAAGAAGCAAGTTAAATGTATTTATGTTGCTATCGGACAAAAGGGTTCAACAATTGCAGCTGTAAAGGGTGCACTTGAAGAAGCTGGCGCAATGGAATACACAACAATCGTTGCATCTCCTGCATCGGATCCAGCAGGCTTCAAGTACTTAGCTCCATATACAGGTTCTGCCATTGGTCAGCACTGGATGTATAACGGCGAACATGTTCTTATTGTTTTTGATGATCTTTCAAAGCAAGCAGAGGCTTATCGTTCGGTTTCATTGTTGCTTCGTCGTCCACCAGGTCGCGAAGCGTATCCAGGAGACGTTTTCTATTTGCACTCACGTCTTCTTGAGCGTTGCGCAAAGCTCTCAGATGAACTCGGTGGCGGTTCAATGACTGGTCTTCCAATCATTGAAACAAAGGGAAATGACGTTTCTGCATTTATTCCAACAAACGTAATTTCGATTACTGATGGACAGTGTTTCTTGGAAACAGATCTTTTCAACGCAGGTGTTCGCCCAGCAATCAACGTGGGTGTTTCTGTATCTCGCGTGGGTGGATCTGCACAGACAAAGGCGATGAAGAAGATTGCTGGACGTTTGCGTCTTGACCTTGCACAGTTCCGCGAACTTGAAGCATTCGCTGCTTTCGGTTCAGATCTCGATGCTGCATCAAAGGCTCAACTTGAGCGCGGTGCACGCATGGTTGAACTCTTGAAGCAAGGTCAGTACTCACCATATTCACTAGAGCGTCAGATTGTTTCTATCTGGGCTGGTACATCAGGCAAGCTCGATGATGTTGCAGTTGCGGATATTCGCCGCTTTGAATCAGAACTTCTTGAATTCATTGGTCGCGAACGCAAAGCAATCTTCGATGTAATTTCAGAGACAAAACAGTTAGAAGATGACACTGTGAAGTCAATGGAAGAAGCAGTCACTGCATTCAAGAAAATCTTCAAGCCAACAGTTGCTGGAGTAATCAATGAAGCTGCAGCAGATGCACTCGATAACGAAGGATCTGAAAAGATCGTAAAGCATGTTCCACCGGCGGTGAAGAAGTAACCCATGGGTGCCCAACTTCGCATATATCGCAGGCGGATGCGATCCGTTAAAGCGACCAAGAAAATTACGAAAGCAATGGAATTGATTTCTGCTTCTCGTATTGTCAAGGCGCAGCAACGAGTCACCGCTTCAACTCCTTACGCTAATGAGTTGACCCGTGCTGTATCTGCAGTTGCAAGCTTCTCGTCAACGAATCATCCATTGACAACTCCATCAGAGAATCCAATTCGTGCAGCAGTACTTATTATTTCTGCAGACCGCGGTATGGCTGGTGCGTACTCAAATAATGCGATCAAAGAGGGAGAGCAACTTGTTGCACTTCTAAAAGAACGCGGATTAGAAGCATCTGCCTACTTGGTTGGACGCAAAGCAGTGAACTATTACCGCTTCCGTAATCGCGCTATTGCTGGCTCATGGTCAGGATTTTCAGATAATCCAACGTATGAAGATGCAAAAGAAGTTGCAGATTCATTGATCAAAGCCTTCTTGGCTGATGCTCAATCAGATTCAAATGGTGTGGATGAAATTCACATAATCTTTACTGAGTTCCATTCAATGCTTACTCAGAATGCACTCGCTAAGCGAATGCTTCCACTTGAAGTTGTCGAAAGCAGCGAACCAGTTGCTGCTGGATTACTTCCAATGTATGAATTCGAACCTAATGCCGGAACGGTGCTGAACGCACTTCTTCCTCGCTACATTGAGGCTCGAGTATTCAACGCAATGTTGCAATCAGCTGCTTCTGAGCATGCAGCTCGTCGTCGTGCAATGAAATCAGCAACTGACAATGCTGATGATCTAATCAAGTCGCTCACACGACTTGCGAACGCTGCTCGTCAAGCAGAAATTACCCAAGAGATCAGTGAAATTGTTGGCGGCGCAGACGCGTTGGCCTCAGCTAGTGCAGGGAGTGAATGATGTCGGTAAAAACATCCAATAAAGGGCGCGTAGCTCGAGTCATCGGACCAGTGGTGGATATTGAATTCCCTGCTGATTCAATGCCAGCGATCTTCAATGCTCTCCACGTCGATGTGACGATGGCTGGTGTGACGAGTACTTTGACGATGGAAGTTGCGCTACACATTGGTGACAACCTCGTACGTGCAATCTCGATGCAACCTACCGATGGAATGGTGCGCGGTACCGAAGTAACCGATACCGGTGACCCAATCATGGTTCCAGTAGGCGATGTAACTAAGGGACACGTGTTCAACACTCTTGGAGAATCACTCGACGTTCCAACATCATCACTCGATATCAAAGAGCGTTGGCCAATTCACCGTAATGCACCTGCATTCGATCAACTCGAATCAAAGACAGAGATGTTTGAAACAGGTATCAAAGTTATCGATCTACTTACACCGTATGTAAAGGGTGGAAAAATCGGTCTATTTGGTGGTGCAGGTGTAGGCAAGACTGTTTTGATTCAGGAAATGATTTATCGCGTAGCAGAAAACTTCGGTGGTGTATCTGTATTCGCTGGTGTTGGTGAGCGTACTCGTGAAGGTAACGACCTTTTCTTGGAAATGACAGAGACTGGCGTTATCAATAAGACCGCATTGGTCTTCGGCCAGATGGATGAACCACCTGGAACGCGTCTTCGTGTTGCACTTTCTGCGCTCACAATGGCTGAGTATTTCCGCGATGTGCAAAAGCAGGATGTATTGCTCTTCATCGACAATATTTTCCGCTTTACACAAGCAGGTTCTGAAGTATCAACTCTTCTCGGTCGTATGCCATCTGCTGTGGGTTACCAGCCAACACTTGCAGATGAAATGGGACAGTTGCAAGAGCGCATTACTTCTACACGTGGTCACTCAATTACATCGATGCAGGCAATTTATGTTCCTGCAGATGACATTACTGACCCAGCACCACACACAACATTTGCGCACTTAGATGCAACAACAGTGCTCTCACGTCCAATTTCAGAACTTGGAATTTATCCTGCTGTAGATCCACTGGATTCATCATCACGTATTTTGGATCCACGCTATATCGGAGAGCACCACTTCCGTGTTGCTAACCGCATCAAGCAGATCTTGCAGCGTTACACAGATCTTCACGACATCATTGCGATTCTTGGTATCGATTAACTTTCAGAAGAAGATCGTATTCTCGTTGGGCGTGCGCGTCGAATCCAGCGCTTCTTGTCACAGAACACATTTGTGGCAAAGGTCTTTACTGGCCTAGATGGTTCATTCGTTCCTTTGACAGAAACTATTTCAGCATTTGAAGCACTTGCCGATGGAAAGTACGACCATGTTCCAGAGCAGGCATTCTTTATGTGCGGTGGGCTAGATGATGTGGAACGTAAAGCAGCTGAATTGGCAAAGAACTAAGCCATGTCACTTCGAGTCGAATTAGTATCGCCAACAGAGCGCGTCTGGTCGGGAGAGGCATCATTTATCTCTGCCCGAACTGTCGAGGGTGACCTAGGAGTTCTTCCTGGCCATGCACCGATCTTTGGCGTACTAGTCGATGGTGTTGTAAGTATTAAGGGAGTCGATGGAAGCGCTACTGATTTCAATGTCAGTGGCGGCTTCTTATCGGTTTCAAATGATCGCGTATCAATACTTACGGAGACAGTCGCTAAATAATTTGATGTAAACCTTTTTTACTCGCGCGTGACCTTTGCACCTAATGATTGAAGTTGGGCAGCAAAGTTTGGATAACCACGATCTAAGTGAAATGCCTGGTCAATAGTTGTTTCACCTTCACTGACAAGGGCTGCAAGTACAAGTCCAGCACCCGCGCGAATATCAGTTGCCTCAACAGGGGCACCAGAGAGCTCTTTTACGCCTGTAATTGAGGCATGGTGGCCATCAATACTGATTTGAGCACCTAAACGAATGAGTTCGTTGACAAACATAAATCTAGATTCAAAAACGTTCTCGGTCACGATGGCACTGCCATCTGCAATTGCATTGAGGGCAATAACCATGGGTAATAAATCTGTTGGAAAACCAGGGTAGGGAAGTGTTGCAACATCAATTGATTGTGGGCGCGAATCCATGCGAACTCGAATTCCATCTTCTGTTGTTGTAATAATTGCACCAGCACTTGCTAATTTTTCGAGTGGCAATTCTAAATCTTGAGCGCGTGCTCCATGAATTGTTATATCTCCTTGAGTCATAGCAGCAGCAAATGCCCACGTACCAGTGATGATGCGATCCGGAATAGTTGTGTGATCCGTTGGATGCAGCGCACTTACTCCAGTAATTGTTATAAGTGGAGTGCCAAGTCCCTTTATATCGGCGCCCATGGAAATCAGAAATTCACCTAAATCAACAAGATCGGGTTCTCGCGCTGCATTATCAATTGTCGTAACGCCCTGTGCCAAGACTGCAGCGGTCATAATATTTTCAGTTGCTCCAACACTTGGAAAATCTAAATCAATTGCAGCACCTTTGAGACCTTGAGGAGATTCGGCCACGACATATCCATGTTCAATATGGGCAGTAGCACCGAGTGATTCAAGACCCTTGATGTGAAAATCTAATCCGCGTGAGCCAATGGCATCTCCGCCAGGTAGTGCAACCTCTGCTTTACCTGTGCGAGCAACGAGTGGGCCCAATACATTTATCGATGCTCGCATTTTGCGAACGAGATCATAATCAGCACGATGACCCGGTCTTTGAGGAACATCAATGGTTACAACACCGTGATTATTTGTAACGGTGCATCCAAGGCGTGTTAGTAAGTCACCCATGATGTCTACATCGGCAATATCTGGAACATTGCGTATTGTTGAAAGACCAGGGGCTAGAAGCGCAGCAGCCATTAATTTCAAAGCGGAGTTTTTCGCCCCTGAAATTCTGACTTCGCCCCTCAGATGGGTGCCACCAATGACACGAAAACGATCTTCAGTAGCCATACCCATCCTTTCTCCCAAGCCCGAGTGGTCTCATCGTAACTGCCCCATTAGGCTCTACCCATGGTTCATCTAACTCGAATTTATACCAAGACTGGCGATGACGGCACAACTTCACTCGGAGATATGAGTCGCACATCAAAAAATGATCCTCGCCTCGAAGCCTATGCCACTGTCGATGAAGCGAATTCATCCATTGGCGTTGTTCTATCAACTGATGAATTGAGCGAGGATGTTCGTACATTATTAGTGCGTATTCAAAATGATTTATTTGATGTTGGAGCAGACCTTTGTACACCTGTTGCAGATGCACCTGCCTTTGAACCGCTTCGCGTACTTGAATCTCAAATAACATATCTTGAAGAAAAGATTGATTCTTATAATGAATCACTTGAAGCACTGCGCTCATTTGTATTGCCATCTGGAACTCCAGCTGCAGCACACTTACATGTTGCTCGTACAGTGACTCGTCGCGCAGAACGTTGCACGTGGGCAGCTATTCACGCATTTGGTGGTGGCGTGAATCCTTTGACAGCGAAGTACCTCAATAGATTATCCGATTTACTCTTTGTGCTTGCACGAGTTGCAAATAAAGAAATTGGGGATCAATTGTGGGTTCCTGGAGCAAATCGCTAACTTTATTCCCCACCTGGAAAATATTGCGTAAAGGGAACCTTTGTATCCGGTGCGTCATGATGACACGTGATATTTATTCCAGTGACTAAATGTTCTTTCGTAATATCTTCTTGGCTAGCAAGTAAAACCGTAACCATTTGTCTTGGCTCACTGGCACCGACTGTTCTGCGAATCGATCCATAAATTACCTTTGTCGCATCAGAGACTTTGGCAGTGATATCCCACCACGTACAACCATTTTCAGATGCAACTTGTACCGCTCCGCATGAATACTTCTCGCACACGCGGATGCCATCAACTAAACGTGCTAACTCTCGCGTCAAATTCTTGTTATTTGATGCATTCCCAATCAGTTCTTTAGCAGTTGGAATTTTCGCCCAAATTTCACCATCATCACTTTTGAATCCAAATAAGGGCCACTCTGGTTTCGGTGATGGAGAGAGTAGAACTTTCTTACGAGGTTTTTTCTTTACCGGCTTCTTTTTGACTACTGCTTTCTTTGTTGCTTTAGCAGTGGCCTTCGCACTCACCGTTGGTTTAGCACTCGCAGTAGCAGTGGCCTTCGCTGTTGGCTTAGGAGTTGGCGATTTCGTGGCAGCTATTGCTGTCGGGGTGAGCAGAGTAAATGCGATAAGGAAAGCCAGAAACTTCTTCAATCGCGTGACCATTTGAATGTTCGAAGCGAGATAATGAAACCTACAACAAGCCAGATGATCAAGATTAGAAATGTTCTTCCTGTCTCCCAAGATTTTGCTACTTCACTTGCAGCAAATGAATCAGGAAGAAAAACTGATCGCATTCCCTGAGTAAGCCATTTGAGAGGGAATATTGCTGCTACTTGCTGCATCCATGAAGGCAATTGAGTAAAAATGAAGAAGACTCCGCTAAAGAATTGAAGCACTATAACTACAGGAGAGACAACGGCAGAAGCACCGCGACCACTCTTTGGGACTGTAGAAAAAGCTATACCTAAAACAGTTGACGATGCAGTTCCTAAAATAATGAGCCAAGTAAAGGTAAACCATTTCGATATATCAGTTGGCATATTCAAGCCAAAGAAGAAATATCCACCAGCGAGTAAAAGGATTACTTGAAGAATCATGCTGACAAAAACTAATAACGCTTTACCTATGAAATAACTTGCAACTGGCATCGGAGTTCCACGTAGACGTTTGAGAGAGCCGTAATCGCGTTCCATTGGAATCGTAATTGCAAGTTGTTGGAAACCACTATTGACCAGTCCAGATGCGACCATTCCTGCAACAAAATATTGTGAGAAAGTTACACCTGGAGCAATTGTGTCTTTGAAAACTGATCCAAAAATTGCCAGAAGAATTAGAGGAAAGAGAAGAGTAAAGACAACAGATTCACGTTGGCGAGTAAATTGCTTTATCTCAAGTACCCCTCGACGAAGTCCAAGATTGAGTGCGCCAGGAATTTTACTCATCAGCGCGGCCAATCATTTTCAAATAAATATCTTCAAGTGATGGTCGAGTAACACTGAGTTCTGGAATTTCGCCTGAAAATTGGGTAGTCAATGTTGATACGAGGGCTGTCGGGTTCTCTGTCTCTTGGCTTTTCAGCTCGCCATTATCGCGCCATTGCACCAGGGCTTTAGAAGTAGAGCGCCCTCCAAGTTGCGTCGGGGTTGAAACTTCAATTATTTGACCATGATTGATAACAGCAACTCGATCAGCGAGGGCCTCTGCCTCATCCAAATAGTGAGTTGTAAGCACAATTGTGGTGCCATCGTTTCGCAGGCCATCGATAAGTGACCAAAATGCACGACGAGCTTCGGGATCAAATCCAGTTGTTGGTTCATCAAGGAATAGAAGTTCTGGGTTTCCAATAATTCCAAGCGCAACATCGAGTCGCCGGCGTTGACCACCGCTCAAATTTCGAATCAAATCTTTGGATTTATCTTCAAGGCCCACCGCAGCAATAACTTCTTCGGGATTACGAGGATTGGAGTAATACCCAGAAAAATGTGAGATGGTCTCTGAAACGGTGAGGTCACCTGCATCTGATGTCGATTGAAGGACAATCCCAATACGATTTCGCCATTCACGTGATGCTCGGCCTTGTGTTGCGGGATCAAAACCCAAGACTTTTACTTCACCAGCATCACGAGTTCTAAAGCCTTCAAGAATCTCAACTGTTGTTGTCTTGCCAGCACCGTTGGGGCCAAGGAGTGAAAAAATCTCACCTTTGGTAATTGATAAATTGATGCCACGAACAGCCTCGAGGCTTGCATATGACTTACGTAGCCCACGAACTTCTATGACATTCACACGCTCATTATGCTACTTGCAGCAAAAAGTGCGAAAATAGCGCCATGAGCCCGCGTAAAAATTACCCTAAAAATCGCCGGCCTAAGTCTGAAGAACGTGAAATCAACCCTTCAAATGAAACGATCGAAGAACATCCAGATGGCATTTATCGAGTTCGCAAACTAACAGGATCTGCATCTAATAAACCATATCGCTGCCCAGGTTGCGATCAAGTAATTCCTATGGCTACGCCACACATAGTTGCATGGCTTGAATATGACGAAGATGGTCGCAGACATTGGCACACTGCGTGCTGGGCAAAGAAAAATAATCGTGGCCCTAACACAGAGCGCACACGAAATGCACCTAGATATTAACCAAGACGACCTTTTAGCCATTTAGTCAGAAAAATAATAAGTTTGTCATTACCTTCAGTGCGCTTGAAACTTGTGAAGGCTATTGGGATCTGAAAACGTGCACGAACAACAGTGCGCGGATATGTGAATTCGAGAATTCCCTCAGGTCCGTGAATACGTCCATAACCACTGTCTTTGACGCCGCCAAAAGGCACAGATGCAATTGCAGCAAAAGAAATCACTGAATTGATAGCAACCATTCCACATTTGAGTTGTGAAGCAATTCTTTTACCTTGACGCTTGGACCAGATAGATGCGCCAAGTCCATAACGTGAAGCATTTGATAGTTGAATAGCTTCATCCATGCTGCTCACCCGATTAATAACAATTGTTGGGCCAAAAGTTTCTTCGCGCACAGCAGTTGAATCTTCAGGCACATCAACCAAAATGACTGGTTCAACGTAGGGCTTCTTTACAGAATCGGCTCCACCAAAAACGGGAGTTCCTCCACGCGCAATTGCATCCTTGATGTGGGATTCAATAATGTCGAGTTGCCTTGGCATTGTTGCTGGTCCGTAATTTCCAACACCAGGTGCACCAGGGTGAATATTTCTTGCCGCTTCAACCATTCCTGAAATAAATTGATCGGCAACGCTTTCATGAACATAAACACGTTCTGCACCAATGCATGTTTGGCCCGCATTGCTCATCGCAGACCAGATGGTTGCATCAACAGCGCGTTTGATATCGGCATCCGCTGCAACAATTACTGGATCTTTCCCACCACATTCAAGAACAACAGGTGTCATGGTTGTCGCACACGTTGCGGCAACAATTTTTGCGGTTTTAGTGGATCCAGTAAACGCTAACTTATCCACTCCGCTTTCGCAGAGGGCTTTTCCTGTTTCTCCAAGTCCAGTGATGCATGTAAAAATATGTTCAAATGGTGCAACTTCACTAAATGTTTGGGCAAGCCACATTCCAACTCCAGGAGTGAATTCACTTGGCTTGAATACGACTGTGTTACCTGCTGCTAATGAATATGCAATTGATCCCATCGGTGTAAATATTGGATAGTTCCATGGACCAATAACTCCAATGACACCAAGTGGTGAGCGCTCAACAGTTGCCGACATATTCGCCATCACTAAGCCGGGAGAGCGGTGTGATGTACGCATAATTTCACCTGCATTGCGCGCTGCCCAACCAAGGTGAGTAACAGCCAAACTAGCTTCTAATTTTGCATCACTTACTGGTTTTCCTGTTTCTCGTGAAATGAGTTCAGTTACTTCATCTACGCGATTAATAATTAGATTACTCCAGGCGAGCAAGACTCTCTTTCGTCCATTGAATCCAAGTTTTTGCCATGCAGGGGAGACAACACGAGCTGATGCAACTGCTACTTGCACATCATCTGCGCCAAATATTGGATAAGTACCGACCACTTCGCCAGTGACAGGAAAATGAGAATCAAATGTTGCGCCGTGATGAATAACCATGGGTGAAAGAGTAGTGCCCTATAGATAAGATTTGAAGTATGGCCGAAGTGATTAGAGCAAATACGGTCTTGCCTGCTACTCGCACGGAATTTGAAGTTATGACTTCAGATGGAGTCACCCTGGTGGGAGAAGTTGCACAACCTCTCACCCCGGCTCGTGGAGCAATCCTGTGTTTACATCCGCTGCCGACAGCGGGGGGAATGATGGATAGTCATGTATTCAAAAAAGCTTCATACCGACTTCCTGCATTAGCCGGCATCATTGTTGTGCGTTTCAATACCCGCGGCACAACAAGTGATCGCGGAACGAGTACAGGAACATTTGATAATGGCGGGGCAGAGGGATTAGATGTTGAAGCGATGCTTGCGTACTGCTTTGATACTTTGAAAATTGAAAAACTCTGGGTTGTTGGCTGGTCATTCGGAACAGATCTCGCACTTCGCCATGCACGCGATTTTCGAATACAAGGATTGATTCTCCTTAGCCCGCCACTTCGCACTTCTGTTGATTCTGATTTGCAATTCTGGGCCCACGATGGGCGCGTTATTACATCCCTCGTTCCCGAATATGATGATTACTTGCAACCGGATGAGGCGAGACTTCGTTTTGCTGTAGTAAAACAAATGAAGATTATTGCAGTCGATGGAGCTAAACATTTATGGATAGGTGAGCCATCAGTTCATCGAGTGCTTAGTGAAATTACAGCAGTAATAACCCCAGACAAAGCACCGCTTCCTTTGGAGTACTAGTTATTCGTTATTTGCTTTAGGAATAACTACTTCATCTAGAATCAAAATAACTGCTGCAGCAACTGGAACAGCAAGTAATCCACCGATTAGACCGAGCAACGACGAACCAATCATGGCTGAAATTATTGTTACTGCCCCTGGAACTGAAAGTGTGCGCTTCATAATCCGTGGTGTAACTAGATAGTTCTCAACTTGAACGTAGAGAACATAGGCTACAAAAGCGATGAGCCCAATAGTTATTGATTGAGTAAGAGCAATTATTGTGACAACACCGCATCCCAAGAAGTGACCAATGAGTGGCACGAGACCGCAAACAAGTACAACCATGGCAATTGCAATAGGTGATGGCAGCGCCAAAATTATCGATAAGAAGAATATGTAAATGGCAGCCATAAATGCGATGATCACTTGGCTGCCAACGAATAGGCCAACTCGATCGATAATTGCATATGTCAATCTGCGAACTCGCTCGCGACGACTAGCAGGCACAAGGCTCAAACCAAGTTCTGTTGCTTGATGAAGCGAGCTCAAGAAATAGAGAGTCAAAATCAAAATTGTGAGCCCGGAAAATGTTCCGCTCAATACCGACTTTCCAACCCCAACGACTCCGCCGAATGTTGAAATAAGTAGCGTTCCATCTTTCGTAATAGAGAGCAGTTTGCTTTGGAGAGTATCAATGATTCCGTATTGGGTATTAAATTCATTGATGTAGGAATTATTCTTTAGTTGTGAAAGTAGTTCGGGACCCTTATTTATAAGCTGCGATCCCTGTGAAACTACAGGTGGAATAACGACCCACGCAAAGAAAATAACAAATGCGATGACAAGAATAAAAATAAGTGCAACTGCTTGGCTTCTTGTTGTTCCACGGCGACGGATCGCTTCAACTGCTGGGTTGAGCCCCATTGCTAAGAACAGCGCAATAAGAATAAGAATAAATATTTGGCTTGTACTGGCTAAAGCGCGCAGCAGGACAATTGCGCATAAGGCCCCTGTCGTTGCAATAAAGCCAAAATAGAATGGGTTTGCACGATTGATTGGAACTCCCATAACACCATAATCTGGTGGAGTTACATTCTTTTCTTTACGAGAAATAGATGAACTAAGCTTCTTTTGAGTCTTCTTGATTGTTGCTTTGATGACCATGACCCCATTCTAAAGTGGGATTGCTCATATTCTTGAGCACGATAGGCACGTGTTCATCTCCCCGTAATCTAAATACTAGATAATGACCTTATGGCACTTCGAATAACAGGTCTCGGCGAAGAAATCGCCGCTGTCACTGTTTTGCCGTGGCATCAAAGTCTTGAGGAATGGCCAGAAGATCCATCACTTGCAGAAAAACGCGGTATCTCACGACACGTTGTGCGCTTAGTTCGAACAAGTGATGCACCCGATGCTGAAGTGTATGCAGTTAAAGAAACGGTTTCGGAGTTCGCTAATCGTGAATACAAAATCCTGCGAGAACTCAATAAATTGGGTGCGCCAAGTGTTGAACCGATTGCTGTCGTTGAAGGACGAAAGAATCCTCAAGGCGAAGAATTACCTTGTGCATTAGCCACACGTTTCTTGCCATATTCGCTGCCTTATCGGGTGCTCTTATCTGGCGCTGTCTCTGTTCATGAAATAACAACAATGGCCAATGCGTTAGCGCTCTTACTTGTGCGCTTGCACCTCCTAGGTTTTTGGTGGGGAGATTGCTCGCTCTCTAATACGTTATTTCGCAGAGATGCCGAAGGTTTTGCTGCCTACCTAGTCGATGCAGAAACGGGCGAATTTCAGAAAACACTTAGTGATGGCCAACGCGAACATGATTTAGAGATTGCACATTTCAATGTCGCAGCGGAGCTCGATGATTTAGCTCTATCAGGTGTTCTTTATCCCGGCATGGATCCAATTCGCGCAAGCGAGGCAGTCATAAAGCGCTATCGCAGATTATGGGCAACGCTTCGAGAGCCACAATTCCTTGATCCATCGGATCGACATGCAGTTGAAAAAGCGATGCGCCACTTACAAGACCTTGGATTTGCTGTTGAAGAGGTATCTGTTTCTTTAGATGGAGAGACAAAATTACTTTCTTTCCAACCAAAACTTGTTGCTGCGGGCTACCACCAAGCACGATTGCGCGAACTTACGGGACTTGAGACTGAAGAATTACAAGCAAAGCGACTGCTGGCATCTTTTGATCGATATCGAGGCCGTGAAGCAGAACCTCGTCCAACAATTCAAGTGAGCGCGAGCAAATGGTTGCGCGAAATATTCAATCCAATTATTGCAATGATTCCTGACTCACTTCGAGGACGTATTGAACATGCTCAACTCTTCCATGAAGTACTAGAGCATCGCTGGTATCTCAATGAGAAGGCTGGAAAAGATGTTGGACTGGAATTTGCAACTCAGGCATATTTCAAAGATATTTTGCCATTTCGTCGAGATTCTGGAGTTGAACCAGCAGTCCTATAGGATAAGCACGTGACTCTGCCTCCAAATTTTGCACGAGCGGTAGATCTAAGTTCCTTAGGAAAACCAAAAGTTGAAAGTTCTGGCCCAATGGCTGGAATCGAAGTTACTCCTACAAATTTGACCTCAGAAATTCTTGTTGCTTCACGCACCAAAGCAGTCATTATTATTTGTTGGTCTGCGCGAAGTCCAGAATCTGTTGAGATGGTTACAACTCTTGGAAAGATTGAAAGCGAGAGCGCTGGAGCATGGGTACTTGCTCGCGTAGATATTGATGCCCAGCCACAGGTAGCTCAAGCGCTACAAGTTGCAACGATTCCATTTGCCGTGGCCCTTATAAAAGAACAGATGGTTCCCCTTTTCGAACAAAATTATCCGGAAGCTCAAGTGCGATTAGTTATCGATAAAGTCTTAGCGCTCGCTGCCGAGCAAGGAATTGGTGATGCACCAGTTGAGAAAATTGAGCCTGAAGAAGATGAGGCGCTCGCTGCATTAGAGGCAGGCGATTTCATTGGCGCTGAGAGTGCTTATAAGAAATTGCTCACTAGAAAACCAAATGATCCTTTTGCAAAATTAGGACTTGCTCAGACCCAATTGTTGATCCGTACTGAAAATTTAGATCTAGCAGTGATCAAGAATCAAGCTGACAAAAATTTAGATGATGTAGCCCTACAGATAAATGCGGCAGACATGTCCGTTGTAACGGGGGACATTGAGGCCGCCTTCAACCGCTTGTTAGATTTTATTCGCAGCCATGCAGGAGATGAAAAGACAAAAGCGAAAGATCACCTGCTCATCCTTTTTGTTCTTGTAGATCCTGCCGACCCCCGCGTTATTACCGCCCGTAGTGCCTTAGCGAATGCGCTCTACTGATGAGAAAAATATCTCCTAAGCGCGAATTAGATTTATTACGTTGTACCTATTTTCTATTTGGTTTTGGCATTATGGGCCTTACTCCGCGTTTTCCAGAACTTAAAGCCAATCTTAATTTAGGTAATGGTCAGTTTGGTTCACTTCTGAGTACTGGCTCGATAGGTTCAATCATCAGTCTTTTGACAATGGGACATGTAGTTCACAGATACGGCAATAAAATTATTTATTTTACTTCCGTGAGCACGATCATGTTCTGTCTTTTTGTTCTCGTTCATACAACTTCAAGTGCAGTATTTTTACTATTCAATATTGTTTTCGGTGCAGCAATTTCAGCCTATGTCATTGCAAATCAGACTCAAACATTTCATTTACAAGGCAGGACAGGCAAAATCCATCTGACCCATCTCAGTGGAATGTGGAGTGCGGGTGCTCTTGCGTCGGCTCTTCTCGCCGGATTCTTAGTTGGAAAGGTCTCTCTACAGGTACATATAACCCTGTTATCTTTGATTGTTTTCTCCACGATGCTAATAATTTTCTACTACCTATCACCTGAAATGATGGCTCCAGATCTGAGCCCAGATAATGACTATTCCATAAGAACTCTCATCGCTAATTTTCACGTTGATAAAGCAGTTGCTGGTGGTTTGTTACTAGCCTGTTATCTCGAATTCGCTATCGGAGACTGGATTACAATTTTTGCTAGAGATACTTTGGGATTCGATAATGGCTTGAATACGATTCCATTTATTGTCTTTATGATTGCAATGATTCTTGGTCGACTAGCGATTCATCGACTCTTTGATAATCATGCGATTGAAAAGTTGGTAACGCTAGGCGCAGTGAGTGCTGGAGTTGGTTGTTTTGCTGCTGTTGCAGCAGCAATGGCACTAGGCAGAGAGCATAGAAATATGGCTCTACTAGTTCTACTCAGTGGCATGTTTATCTCGGGGTTGGGTTCTTCATTTATTGGTCCAATATTTACTAATGCTGCAAATGCTCGATCTAGCGCACCATCTAGCATCGTGATGGCTGAAATAATGTTGATAAACGTATTTCTAGTATTTGTAACGAAGTGGATAGTTGCTTGGACAGCGCAAGCTACTAATTTAGGAATTGCGCTATTTATCCCAGCAGTAATGTTGCTCTTTGTTCCATATTTTGCTCATGCTGTAGTTCCGAAACTAACTAAGTAATCAGCCAGAACCCTCTGTGTTACCAGCATCTGCTGCTGAAATATCAAAGATTCGATACTTATCAATTGCTTGCTGAACTAGCTTCTCATTTATTTCACCAGATTTAGCAAGCTGGGCCAGAGTTGCAACGGTAATTGATTCAGCATCAACCTTGAAGTGACGACGTAGAGCGCCACGAGTATCAGAGAGTCCAAAACCGTCGGTGCCAAGTGAGTAGAACGGATTCTCAATCCAAGGTGCAATCTGATCTTGTACAGCGCGCATGAAATCACTGACCGCAATAACTGGGCCACGTGCATCAGCTAATTTTTGCGAAATGTATGCACTCTTTTTTGAAGCTGGATGTAGCAAATTGTGTGAATCAGTTGCAAGCCCATCACGGCGCAATTCATTCCATGAAGTTACTGACCAAACTGAGGCCGATACGCCCCAATCTTCTTCGAGCAATTTCTGTGCTTTGAGGGCCCAGTTGAGGGCAACACCTGAAGCTAAGATTTGAGTGCGCTTCTTCTTCTGACTTACGCCAGGTGCGTAGAGATAAATACCCTTGAGAAGACCTTCTAGATCTAAATTCTCTGGCTCTTCAGGATGCATGTATGGCTCGTTATAAATAGTCATGTAATAGAAAATGTTCTCACTATTTTCACCATACATACGACGCAGACCATCTTTGAAGATATGTCCAACTTCGTATGCAAATGCTGGATCGTATGAAACAACAGCAGGATTAGTTGCAGCCAATAGATGTGAATGTCCATCTTCGTGTTGCAGACCTTCACCATTGAGCGTTGTACGCCCAGCAGTTGCTCCCATTACAAAGCCACGAGTCATTTGATCTGCTGCTGCCCAGAAAGCATCTCCTGTGCGCTGGAAACCAAACATTGAATAGAAAATATAGACAGGAATCATTGGTTCGTTATGTGTTGAATATGAAGAACCAACTGCAGTAAAGGACGCAACAGATCCGGCCTCATTGATACCTTCGTGAAGAATTACACCTGATGTTGACTCTTTATAGGAGAGCATCAATTCGCGGTCAACTGCTGTGTATTGCTGACCATG
>JAPLBJ010000039.1 GCA_026392845.1 Actinomycetota bacterium | reverse complement strand
TGCCTGCAGGTGGCGCCGTCAATCGCACAGGAAAAATTGGATACCTCCCCCAAGATCCTCGCACTGGTGAAGATCAAGGAAGTGTTATCGAGCGCATACTTTCAGCACGTGATCTAGAGCAGATTGCACATCGCATGCGGATGGTTGAAGAAGAGATGTCTACAACTGAAGGCGAAGCGCTAGAAAAAGCAATGGAACGTTATGGTCGAGTAGAGGCCGAATTCAGCGCTGCTGGAGGTTATGCAGCTACAGCTGAAGCAGAAGCGATTGCGACCTCTCTTGGTGTCACTGAGGCCGTCTTTGCTCATGAATTGAGCACACTCTCTGGTGGTCAGCGACGACGTATTGAACTTGCTCGTATTCTTTTTTCTGGCGCCGAAACACTTCTACTCGATGAACCTACTAACCACTTAGATGCTGACTCCATCATCTGGCTACGTGAATATTTGAGTAAATATTCTGGTGGCCTAGTAATTATCAGCCACGATGTGAATTTGATCGAAACAGTTGTAAATAAGGTTTTTTACATCGATGGAAATCGAAATGTGATCGATGTATACAACATGGGTTGGAAGCAATACCTATTACAGCGTGAACAAGATGAACATCGCCGCAAACGTGAACGCGCTAATGCTGAAAAGAAGGCTGAAATCTTGCAAAAGCAGGGCGAGAAGATGCGCGCTAAAGCAAGTAAGGCAGTTGCTGCTCAAGGCATGCTTCGCCGCGCAGAGAAATTGCGCAGTGGCTTAGAAGATGTTCGTGTTAGTGACAAGGTTGCAAAACTGCGCTTTCCAACACCAGCGCCTTGCGGCAAAACTCCGCTCTCTGGTGAAGAGCTTTCAAAGTCTTACGGTTCACTTGAAATATTTACAGATGTAAGTTGCATTATTGATAAAGGTTCTCGCGTTGTAATTTTGGGACTCAACGGTGCTGGAAAGACAACGCTACTTCGTATCCTTGCCGGCGAACTCGAATCCGATACTGGCACTGTCGTTTCAGGACATGGTCTAAAAATTGGTTACTACGCGCAAGAGCACGAATCCCTTGATTTCGAACGCTCAGTATTAGAGAACATGATGAGTGCAACTCCTGATATTCGCGAACCTGAAGCGCGCAATGTTCTTGGTTCATTTCTCTTTATGGGCAATGATGTTCAAAAACCTGTAAAAGTTCTCAGTGGTGGTGAAAGAACTCGTTTAGCACTTGCAGTCCTAGTCGTTTCTGCTGCAAATGTTTTACTTCTAGATGAGCCAACAAATAACTTAGATCCTGCTTCTCGCGCAGAAATTCTTGGAGCCCTAAGTGAGTACCAAGGCTCCGTCATCATGGTTTCTCACGATGAAGGCGCGGTGCAAGCCCTTAAGCCAGAACGTGTAATTCTTTTGCCAGATGGCGATGAAGATTTGTGGAAAGACGAATACTTCGACTTAGTCTCTATTGACTAAGAATCTGATTAGGCGTCGATGTGTTCGCGATCTATCTCAGCTGTCGCAATGAATTCTTTTCGTGGGGCAACATCACTGCCCATCAATAGTTCAAACATTGCCTCAGCTGCTGCTGCATCCTTTACAGTGATACGACGAAGTGTTCTTGCATCTGGATCCATAGTCGTTTCACGAAGTTGATCTGCATCCATTTCGCCCAGACCTTTGTATCGCTGAATTGGCTCTTTCCACTTCTTGCAACTCTTCTTCAAATCAGCAGTTATTTTTTTCATCTCATCATCGGAATAGGTATAAATGTAATCACCCTTCTTGCCTCCGCCGCCCATGACTTCAATACGGTGCAACGGTGGGATTGCAGCAAATACACGTCCAGCATCGATCAGAGGGCGCATGTAGCGGTAAAGAAGGGTAAGTAAGAGACAACGAATATGTGCGCCATCAACGTCAGCATCTGACATCAGAATAATTCGACCATACCGCGCTTCATCGAGTTCGAAGTTTTTACCTGATCCAGCGCCAAGAACTTGAATAATAGAACCGCACTCTTTGTCATCGAGCATCTGCGACAGTGAAGCTTTTTGAACGTTGAGAATCTTTCCGCGAATAGGAAGAATTGCTTGGAATTCACTATTGCGAGCAGCTTTTGTTGTACCAAGGGCCGAATCACCTTCAACGATAAATAGCTCGGTACGAGTGATGTCTTCGGAGCGGCAATCCGATAATTTTGTTGGAAGAGAAGAAGATTCAAGTGCGTTCTTGCGGCGTTGGAGATCCTTATGAGCGCGAGCAGATATTCGAGTTCGTGAAGCCGCCGCAATCTTTTCAAGGACTAAGCGACCATTAGCTTTATCGATGCGCTTAGAAGTTGTGAAATATTCTTTCATTTTCTCGGCAACTACGGCTGAAACAATTCTTGTGGCAGCGGCTGTGCCAAGTACTTCTTTTGTCTGGCCTTCAAACTGTGGTTCAGACATGCGAACTGTTACAACTGTTGTCATTCCTTCGAGAATGTCATCCTTGATTACATCAATCTCTTTATTGTTGAGAGTCTTAGTCGCGCGTAGTGCCTCATTGACTACCTTTACTAGTGCGCGCTCAAAACAGTCTCTTGATAATGTCCAGTGCCATAAATGCGAATGACATCGCCGACTGCTTCATCTGGTTGTAAGAAATTACAGTAATCGGCGATTCCACCTTTATGAAAAAAGGTTTCAGTTGTCTTTTCTTTAGTGCGATTATCGTTGACGATAAGTGTGAGTCCAGGAACTAAGTAAGAAGTCTGACGTGCACGTGCGTAAATATCTTCAATATCGAGCTCAGCCTCTTTGAGGAAGATCTGCTTATCGCTCCACCATTTGATGCGAGTTCCAGTTACCTTGCTTGAAATCTTTCCAATAACGCGAAGGCCCGACTTCGGTTCGAAGGGAGCTTTTGGTCCATCGCCATCAAAAATTCCTGCAACACCACGTTGGAATGACATCCAATAAATTTTTCCATCGCGATCAACTTCGGCGTCAAGGCGTGAAGCAAGTGCATTTACAACCGATGCACCAACACCGTGTAATCCACCAGAAGCGGCATATGAACCGCCACCGAATTTTCCACCAGCATGTAATTTTGTGAGTACAACTTCAACACCCGTAAGCCCAGTCTTGGGTTCTTTATCTACAGGAATTCCGCGGCCATCATCATGGACTTCTACAGAGCCATCAGATTCCAAATTGATTTCGATTTTTTTGCAATGTCCAGCGAGTGATTCATCTACAGAGTTATCAATAATTTCCCACAAGCAATGCATGAGTCCACGTGAATCAGTGGAACCGATATACATACCTGGGCGTTTACGAACGGCATCGAGGCCTTCTAGGACTGCTAAATCTTTTGCGGTGTAGCTATCCTGCGAAACCTTTGCAATTGAATCTTCATTGGTAGCCACGGCGCCAAAGGCTATATGCCAAGGGTGATTTTCTAGGGCAAACGCGCCGAAAAGGTCTCACATAATGATAAATGTGGAAAATAATTGAAAATTCTCAGCAAAATAATCTTTTTTAGAGAGCGGGGAATAACCAATGCATGGTTTGATGTTCCCTATAGGTAAGCACAAAGAGTGCTTGAACGAATGGAGAGCGCGATGACCGAGCAAGTATTTCTCGAAACCACACCTCTAAATGCAGTAGATCGTTGTGATCGCTGCGGTGCACAGGCCTATGTACGCGCTGTCTTACTCTCTGGTGGAGAGCTTCTATTTTGCGGTCACCACGCTAAGGAATATGCAGAAAAACTCAAGCCAGTAACTTCATTGATTCAAGATGAAACTGACAAGCTAGTTGAAAGTAACTCCAACTAGTTTCTTTAGTCGAGGTAATCACGAAGTACTTGACTTCGTGATGGGTGGCGCAATTTCGACATTGTCTTTGATTCAATCTGGCGAATACGTTCACGAGTAACTCCGTAAACTTTACCGATCTCTTCAAGAGTCTTTGGCTGACCATCTGTTAGTCCAAAGCGCATTGCAACAACGCCTGCTTCACGCTCTGACAAGGTATCGAGCACTGAGTGCAATTGTTCTTGAAGTAATGTGAATGAAACCGCATCAGCAGGAACTACCGCTTCGCTATCTTCAATCAAATCACCGAACTCTGAATCTCCTTCTTCACCCAATGGAGTGTGAAGTGAAATTGGTTCACGACCATATTTTTGAACTTCAACTACCTTTTCAGGAGTCATATCAAGTTCTTTAGCTAGCTCTTCTGGGGTCGGTTCACGGCCTAAGTCCTGCAACATCTGGCGCTGAACACGTGCCAACTTGTTGATGACTTCAACCATGTGAACTGGAATACGGATTGTGCGAGCCTGGTCAGCCATTGCACGTGTAATTGCCTGACGGATCCACCATGTTGCATAGGTTGAGAACTTATATCCCTTTGTGTAGTCAAACTTTTCTACTGCACGGATTAATCCGAGGTTTCCCTCTTGAATCAAATCGAGGAACAACATTCCACGGCCGGTGTAACGCTTTGCAAGTGATACAACTAGACGTAAGTTTGCTTCGAGCAAGTGATTCTTCGCGCGCTTACCATCTTCAACAATCCAGTCGAGTTCGCGCTTGAGCTTCTTATCAAGTTTCTTCTCTGTTGTAATTTTGAACTCAGCAAAAAGCCCCGCTTCGATTCTTGTAGCGAGTTCAACTTCGAGCTCAGCATTCAAAAGTGCAACGCGACCGATTTGCTTGAGGTAATCCTTTACAGGATCCGCTGTTGCACCGGCGGTCATAACTGTTTGGGCAGGTGCGTCATCTTCTTCAGATGCCTTGATAGTAAATGCATCTTCTTCATTACCAGAGGCTTCTTCTGCAAGGTTTACAACGCGTGGTTGGTTACCTTTATCTTCAGCCTCTGAATCGATGATTTCAACTGCTTCTGCAATGAGTGCTTCAACATCTTCTAATTCAACTTCTTCAAGTTCAACATCTTCTCCATCAATTTTTGCAACTACTGCTTTACCAGTCTTTGCATCGATCTTTGGCGCAGCTGCAACTGGTGCAATTGGAGCAGGAGGTGGAGCAATAAGTGCAAGTTCATTCTTTTTCAATATTCGAGATGGTGTTCCAAGACCAGCCTTGCGCATCTTCTCGACCATAGCTGGTACCGAAAATGCGAGCGCACGTGCTTCATCTACTAAATCTTTATCAACTTTCTTTGGAATGCGATTGATATTTGCAACTCCGCGAACTTCAAGCTCAGCGAGAATCTCTTTCTGGCGAATAACAGCGTTTTTTGTATCAACAATGATGTGAACATCTTTTTCAGTAAGGACTGTTTTCAACGCAATCTTTGCAGGCGCTTTCTTTGGGGCAACTTTTTTAGCTGCAACCTTTTTAGCAGGGGCTTTTTTCGCAGGCGCTTTCTTTGCCGCAACTTTTTTCGCAGCAACTTTTTTAGTTGGTGCTTTTTTTGCATGTGATTTCTTTGCAGGTGTCGATTTTTTTGTCTTCACCTTATTTTTGAGCGCACTAGGTACAGCCACAATTGTCCTTTTATTTTTTCACCATCTAATTGAATCTCTCTGACTCAAACGCGGTGAAGCGATAGGTATATTATAATTTATCCACAGGCCAAATTGCACATCCAAAAGGCTATTTATGGCCTCAAAAGGCTCAATGCACCCTTTATAGAGCGAGCGCGCTCCTAATTGCATCCCCCACTGATTCAACTTCAATGAGAAATCCATCATGGCCAAAATCTGAGGAGATTGTGACAAGTGGGGCAGCTGCTGGCACTAACTCGGCTATTTCGGCCTGTAGACGGGGCGGAAAGAGGCGATCAGTATCGATTGAGACAATAACGACAGGAATTGTGATCGCTGCTAACGCCTTGGCAACTCCCCCGCGATCTCGCCCAATATCGTGAGAATTCATTGCCTCGGTAAGTGCGATGTAGGTATTTGCATCAAATCTCTTGGCAAGTTTTTGTGCTTGATGATCAAGATATGACTCAACGGCATAACGCCCTGTGTCATCTCCTTGTAGCTCTCGACCAAAGCGCACATCCATCTCAGATTCTGTGCGATACGTAAGGTGGGCAATACGGCGTGCGATTCCCATACCTTCAATTGGTCCACGTTCTTGCTCGTAATAATCTCCGCCGTAGAAATGAGGGTCACTCTTTATCGCCCTTATTTGAATAGCGGCAGTACCGATTTGATCCCCCGTTGCAACCGCCGATGAACCAATTGTGCATATTGCTCCAACGCGATCAGGTAGTTGCGCGGCCCATTCCAGCGAACGCATTCCACCTAGTGATGGTCCAACAGCAAGGCGATATTTTTCAATTCCGAGCGCATCACTAAATGCGACTTCGGCACCAACCATGTCGCGAATTGTTAGCGATGGAAACCTGGAGCCCCATCGCTTTCCATCAGGTGCAATGCTCGATGGGCCCGTGCTGCCTTGGCATCCACCAATGACATTGGGGCAGATCACAAAATATTTATCGGTATCAAATGGTAAGCCTGGGCCAACCATTGAAGGCCACCAGCCTGGAATATCTGACCAACCAGTCATCGCATGATTGACGAGAATCGCATTATCTTTTGCAGCGTTGAGAGTTCCCCAACTTTGATAGGCAATAGTGATGTCATTAAGTGTTTCGCCATTTTCAAGTACAAGAGATCCAATATTGAGAAATTGGCGATCCCCTGGTTCGTGATATTCCAGCCAGGCACCTGTTACATCTGTACTTATATTTTTCTTCGTCACAATAAGTCCTTCACGCACTTGCTCACTACCTATGGAAATTACATAAGCAATAAGCCTGGTCGTCACCCGGAGCACCCCGCCGCGGTGGAGGGTTGCCGTCTAGTAAGCCGGGGCTAATACCTAGAACTCGTGACCTAGACATAAGTCTAACTCATGAAAAGCGTACTTATGCCTTCACAATGTAATCAGCTCTTGTGCGACCACCTTCGATGAGTTGGGCATTGCTCTCATCACTTCCTAGCGCCCATTCACGGGCTGCTTCGGGTGATTTTCCGTAGTGAATGTGGCGTGAGATTAATCGTGATTGGCGCATCCATTCATCGATATCGAGAAACCAACTCTGATCGAGTAGCGGGGCGATCTCTTCCCATCCGCCCTCATCGTGAAGCAAGTAGTTGCCTTCGACAATGATGAGACGTGCTCGCGCTGGAATAGATGCACCGTCAGGTATTGATGCCTCAATTGATCTATCAAAGAGTGGAAAAAATACATCTTCCTTTGCAATGCGAACAGTCTTTAGTAGCTGTGCGAAATCACCAACATCGAAAGTATCGGGTGCACCTTTGCGCTCTCGTCGATCGAGCATGAGCAATATTTCATTACTCATGTGATAACCATCCATATTTATCAGCGCCACTTCAGGGGATTTGAGTCCATTGAAAAGTGATTTTGTAAAAGTTGATTTTCCAACTCCCGGTTTACCAACAATGCCAAGTAAAAAGCGCTCTTGACTCGTATCAAGAATTCCTTGAATATGAGTAAGAGCACTTTCTAGTGAATTTATCTGGGCTGACATGAAATAGATTCTAATGCATTTTTAGCTTTGAAAAATAGTTGCAACAATCCTTGGATGCAGTTCTGCGCGCATGGCAGAAAATGAACGAGGTGGCCATCCCGCTTTGAAAACACGACGAAGCAAAATGGCTAGTGAATAGGAAGGATCATCATGGAGTGCGCGCTCGATTGCTTTGAGAGCGAGATCGCTATCTCCATTTTCATATGCCAATGAGGCAAAGAGGCATGCAACAGGTGCGATGAAGTGATGTGGAGCAATAATGGTGAGGTTATGCCACATCGCCAAATATGTAGATAAGTTTTCATCATTATGCGAGCCAAGTGCATAATCGCGAACTTGAATATCACTCAACCGGCCAATTACGTGGGCAAGTAAATCAAGATCATCACACGAACCATTCATCTCATAATCGAGGGCCAAATCTACAATTGCATTTGCGCCATCTTGTTGCAAGATATTGAGTTCCGGAGAGTCGGAGTCGACGAAGAAACCTTGAACTGCCTCAATAAACTCTGTATCGGTTGAGAGTTCGATTGAGTCCAATGAATAAATAATATTGTTGCAATCATCTGATGGTGCACAAGTTGTCATTATTTCTCAATTCACAAAAGTTGTTGGTGCACTTACAACAGTGACTGTTGCCACCGATGTTTTCTTGACAGTTCCTGTAATTGCACGGCTAACGCCGTTATGTGTGAAAATGCCATTCCATGTCGAAAGCAGCGTTACCAAATAGGTACCTGGCTGTGAATATGTGTGGCGAATTTTTCCATCGGGATAAGGCGCACCATTTTCGATAGAACTCATAAACGTTCCATCGCCAAATGACCACGTAAAACTTGGGCGAAGTGCAACATCAACAATTTCTCCAACAACATTGACTCTACTTTGAAATATTGCGGGAAGGTCACACCAGAAATAGATAGGGACATTGATCAGCGGCTCTATTTCAGGTTGGTATGCAACACCTGCTGTAGGCAAGAGCTTTACGAGTCGATCACTGAGTGAGATGGCGGGTGCTTTAGTGACTTTCTTTACTGTTCGTGGCTTGTATGTTCGTTTCATTTTTGGAGCTGGAGTACCTAAAGCCTTAGGAAGTGGTGCTTTCTTTGTAATTGTGGGCTTAGGAACAATAGGAACTTTCGTTATTACCTTTTTCTTGATTGGACCACTTCCTTTATGGCCCTCAATAACAATTTCGCCATTTCGGGTATAGACATCGATGCATGCCGATTGCGTGCATTCGGCGCCAGATGCGTAATTGGGCAAGAGCGGGATGAGTGAAAAAATTGGCACGAGCACTAGGTATTTTTTATATTTCATGCGCGGCAGGGTAAATCTCAAGGGATAGCTCATCCCTTTCAACTACTCACCTTGTGGATAGATATGCCACTCTAGGAACATGGTGGCGCGTGATGGAGATGGCTGGATGGATTGCGATTGCGGCAATCGTCATTGGGGTAAAAATGGTGCTGCGGGTTTAATCATCATTCGTGATGGCTCAGTTTTGATGCAACATCGCGCACCGTGGGTTCACAATGGAGATACGTGGGGAATTCCAGGTGGTGCTCGCGATTCACATGAAAGTGTTACAGAAGGCGCTATTCGCGAAGCAATCGAGGAGACAGGTATTGATCCTCACTACCTAACGCCTCTATCAATATTTGAAGATAATCATGGTAATTGGCGATATGACACGGTAATTGCACTTGGTTCAGCGGAGTTAGTTGCTCACGAAGTCAATGACGAATCACATGAAGTGCGTTGGATTGAAATTGATAAAGTTGATGAACAATTACTTCATCCAAGTTTTGGCGCAACGTGGCCAGAAGTAAAGAAATTAATCCTTACTCTTTTGAGCTAAGCGACGTAAAGATTCTCGCACGACTGCCCCATCCGATGTTCGCCACAGTGGCGGCATTGAGTTGAGTAAAACACTTCCATAGCGCTTAGTCACAATTCGCGAATCTAGAATTGCAACAACGCCGCGATCATCAACGGAGCGAATCAAACGACCAGTTCCTTGTGCTAAAAGAAGTGCTGCACGTGGCAAAGATACTTGCATAAATCCACTTCCACCTGCCTCATCAGCCTGTGATGCACGAGCAGACATAACAGGCTCATCTGGCCGTGGAAATGGAATGCGATCAATTGCTACAAGAATGCACGAATCTCCCGGAACATCGACGCCTTGCCACAGCGACATCGTTCCAATGAGAATAGATGTTTCATCCTTTGCAAAGCGTTCTACAAGGGGGCCAACTGAATCTCCGCGCTTTTGGGTAATAATCTTTATTGGCAGATCAGCTAACACTTTGCGCAAATGTAAATCTGCCGCCTCGACACCGCGCCACGAACTAAAGAGTGCGAGTGTGCGACCACCTGCTGCATCAATGAGTTCACCAAGTTCAGTCAGGACTTCTGCGCTAGGTCCATCACGGCCAGGTTCTGGCAGATGTTTTGGCATATAGAGAACACCCTGATTGGCAAAATCAAATGGCGAACCGACATCGAGCATCTGAACATTTGCAGGATCGATTTCATCATCGGCTATCTCTGCAACATCGGCATCTCTACCCACTAAAAAGCCAATGCTCTTAGCCATTGCATCAAAGTTATTTCCCACGGTAAGCGTTGCAGATGTTGCAATCACTGGTGTTTGAGTCAATAAATTAGAGCGCAGCACATGTGAAACCGAGAGGGGCGCTAGGTGAAGTGTTGAAAATGTTGGTTCATACCAGAGAACTTGGCCATTACCGAGTTTTAGAATTTTGGCAGCCGTTGTAGAAACTTCGGTGATTGCACCCTTCACGCGTGCTCGCTCTGCCATCGCATCAGTACCAATCGCCTCTTCATCGGCAGTCAGTGATTGTGTAATCGCTTGGGCTGCTTCACGCACCTTTCGAATAGGTGATTCAAGTACGGATGGAATTTCTTCTAGTCGACCTTGAGCAGAGAAATCCGAGCGGACATGATCGCCATAATCAGCCATTGCGTCATGAAAATTATCAGCAGCTTTTGTGAAGGCATCAGCTAATTTGCCAGGCATATATTTGCGAGCCATTGCAGCTGCGCGAATAACGCGGGCTGCGGTGAGTTCCTCCGTTACCGCTTGCGTTGTACGGTCCATAAACTCATGCGCCTCATCCAAAATGACTGCATCGCGTTCAGGCAATATGGGGTGTGAGTCCACAATTTCTATTGCTAGCAGCGTGTGATTTGTTACAACAACATCGGCGCTTTGTGCTTTTGCTTTTGCATTGGCTGCAAAACATTGGCTGCCGTAATTACAGTTATCAGCGCCTACGCATTCGCGCCCTGATGTTGAATTCGCAAGCCAGACGCGCCTATCAACATCGGGGGCGTCATCGCGATCACCAGTTATTCCTGGAGTCTTTGCCCAGGCATGAAGGCGTTGTGCATCTTTTCCAAGGGATGAAACTTCGAGTAACACTTCACCATCAGGATCGCCTTCGGTGCTATTCATTTTCTGCAAGCAGATATAGTTACCAACACCTTTATAAATTGCATATGTAATGTCTCGTCCAAGAACCTTTTCTAGCGCTGGAACTACTGCTGGTAAATCACGTTCTACTAATTGTCTTTGCAGAGCAAGTGTTGCTGTAGCAACTAATACTTTTCGACCATGAACAAGTGCTGGAACTATGTATGCAAGTGATTTTCCAGTGCCGGTTCCTGCTTGCACCATAAGGTGGTGGCGATCAGTGAGTGCATTTGCAACCGCTTCTGCCATTTCAATCTGACCATCACGAGGTGAGCCACCAATTGCAATAACTGCAGCATCGAGTGCTTTGCGAACTTGGGCCGATAACTCACTCATTGGTGCACCTTATCCAATAGATGAGACAAAGCCCTTCAAGTGAAATTATTTAGCACGTTTAGTATGCGTTCAACACAAAAGATGGAAAGATATACACATGACAAACACTAGAAAACTCGGTCCATATCAAGTATCCGCAATTGGTCTTGGCTGTATGCCAATGTCTGGTTTCCCACCAGAGAAGGCTTGGATCTTAGATAAGCGCGATCAAGCAATTTCAGTAATCCACGCAGCACTCGATGCCGGCATCACGCTTCTTGATAGTGCAGATATCTACTCTCCAACGTGGAACACAATGGGTCACAATGAGCATCTAGTGGGTGAAGCATTTAGAACGTGGAATGGTTCAGCGGATGCAAAAAGCAAAGTTGTAATCGCAACCAAAGGTGGAATCACACGTGGTCCAGGAAATGATTGGTTTGGCACTGGCGGTCGAAACGCTGAAGAGCATTACCTCTACCGCGCAGTCGAAGCATCAGCTGGAAAATTAGGCGTAGAGAAGATTCAATTGTGGCAACACCACCGCCTCAATCACACAATGGCCTATGAGACTCAATTTGAAAATGTCATGAAACTCAAAGCGCACGGTGTTGTTCAAAACGTTGGCGTAAGTAATGTCAATGCAGAACAACTTCGTCGTGCAATCAAAATTGGTGGAACACCAGCGCAAGGTGGACTCATTTCAGTACAGAATGAATGGAGTCCTCGCTACCGTCACGGTGCAGAAGTACTAGAGATCTGTAAAGAGAATGGAATCGCATTCTTGCCATGGTCACCTATGGGTGGCATTGGTAACCCTGGCGCTGTCGGCACTGGCAAATACAACGCATTCGATGAACTAGCTAAAGCAAAGGGTGTATCTGCATATGCAATAACAATTGCGTGGCACCTTGCTAATTCACCAGTTGAAATTCCAATTCCTGGTGCAACACGTCCAGAGTCAATTCTGGATTCATTCAAGGGCGTCAGCATCACATTGAGCGCTGATGAACTTGCTGGGCTCAACGCCTCACTCTCAACTGATCTAGGTCCACTTCACGAAGAATTACTAAACCAGCCTCCATTTAGAGCTTGAGGTTAGAGAGTAATTTTTAGCGACGTTTGAAAGCGAGTACTGCCATTGGTGAGTGCTTTGCATCGATATCTACGGTGATTTGATTTCCACTACGAGAAATAGTTGCTTTTTCTCCACTGAGGAAATGCGCACTTGAATCATCCACTAACGACTCTGGAACTTCCAAAGTAGTTTTCCCACTTGATTCGATGTGAGCAAATACTTCATTACCAACACCTGTCCAGCGAATCCATGGTGCATCAGATGCTTTGAATTCTGGAACAGCATTGGAAGCGTAAATTGCTTTGGAATTGATCTTCATCCAATCACCCATCTGGCGCAAAACTTTCTGCTGCAATTCTGGAATTTCACCTGATGCAGTTGGGCCAACATTGAGAAGTAGATTCCCACCACGAGAGACAATGTCGAGTAAGTGATGGAGTAGACCACTGATATCGAGGTAGTGCTCATCAGTTTCAAGTTTGTTATACCCAAATGAGTAACCAACGCCGCGGTTATTTTCCCAAACTCCCCCATCTTCAACATGCAAGTTCATCTTGTATTCACTTGTCTTGTAATCCCAATGTGGAATTCCCCAACGATCATTGACTACTCCTGTTGGAACATGTGAGTAGTAGTAATCAAAGAGAGCAGGAAGTGAATATTCGCCTTCGCGCTTTGAGAAATCTGGCCAGTTGATATCGTTGAAAATAACTTCTGGCTTATAACGATCAATAATGTCGACTACATGTTCGTAGCAATACATTGAATATGCAGCATCAGATGGTCGTGCTAACTCATATCCATCATTGTGCGGTGGAAGATCTGTAATGCTCCAATCCAAGCCGCCTGAATAATAAACACCGAAATGTAATCCCTTTTTACGAACTGCGGTTGCAATATCTCCAATGAGGTCGCGCTTTGGTCCACGATCTACCGTGTTACGAGTTCCAGTTCCAGGAGCTGGCCAGAGTGCGATTCCATCATGGTGCTTTGTTGTAGGTAGAACGTACTGTGCGCCGGAATATTGGAACAGCTCTGCCCATTGATCCGGATTGAAGTTCTCTGCCTTCCATTGATCTAAAAAGTCGTCATAGGGTGCATTGCCATATGTCTTCTTATGGAATTCTTGTGCAGGAGAGCCTTCAATGCGAATTGTGTTGAAGTACCACTCGGCATATGGGTTATGTGGAAACCAAGTTTTGGCTTCCATTGTTCCGAGCTCGCCAATAGGTTCACCAAATGCAGGTACCGAGTAAGCGCCCCAGTGAATAAATATGCCGAACTTTGCTTCGGTGTACCACTGTGGGACATCACGTTTGAAACGATCCCAGTTCACATTAGTGTCAGTGATCTTGCGGTGCTCTGCCATTTTCTTCTCCTTTTAGTTTGGTTCTACCAATTACGAATCTGTACAGATGACGGATTGCCACCAAAATCTAGAACAATGACGGGCATGAGGCCCGAGACTTTATTGCCTCGAACATCAATAATTATTTCTCCATCAGGATCAGGCATCTCTGCATCATGAATTGCAGTCCTGCGTGTAAATGTAAGTTCTTCATTACTTCCTATTACTTTGGCAGATTTGAGTCGAGCAACCTTAACGCCACGGACAACAACACTTTCTTGTGGAAGCGCAAAATTATGCAAATAAACAATCTCTCCGCGCTGTGTCGACGGTCCGTAATACTGCCAATCTTCAAGACCCGGAGTCACGTTTTCAATACTCTCTTTATTGACCTTCATCCAGATTGCCAAATCATCTAATGTTTGTGCTTCTTCAGTTGCCAAAGTGCCATCTGGTTTAGGTCCAACGTTGAGAAGTAGATTTCCACCGCGAGATACAACTTCAATGAGCGTGCGCAAGATTTCATATGTTGATTTATATGTCTTATCAGTTGGAACATATGCCCATGAATAATTGATGGTCATGCAGCATTCCCAGGGTTCTGCAATCGGTTTTGCTGGAATCCATTGCTCAGGAGTTCGATAATCCCCTTGAGTAAAAAGTCTGTCATTGATGAGAGTGTTTGGTGAGATTGAGCGAATGTGGTCTCCAAAATCTTTCGAGTTCCATGTCTCATCACTGCGTTCCCACGCACCGTCAAACCATAAAAGATCAACTGGACCATATTCAGTCAATAATTCAGTCAATTGATCTTTTGTGTACTGACGAAATGATTCCCATTGCTCCGCAGTACCCATAGGAGGGCTTTCGCCGAAAATGTATGGACGGTATTCGTCTTTCCATTCCAAATAACCCTCATGGCCCCAGTCTGCTAACGAGTAATAAATTCCTACCTTTATTCCAACTTCACGGGCTGCATCAACATATTCGCGCAAAATATCTCGACCAGTTGATTGAAAAATCGAAGTTGAAATATTTCTATCACCATATTTGGATGGCCAAATGGCCCAGCCGCTGTGATGTTTTGCAGTAAATACTGCATATTTACACCCTGCATCTTTTGCCTTTTGTAGAAAATCTTTTGGATTCCACTGCGTTGGATTGAAAGTACTTTCCGTAGAACGATACTTTTCAACTGTTACAAGGCCACCAAGAGGTAGGGCAAAGTTAACATCGCCGAGCATCGGCCATGACATTTCAATTCCTTGTTGGCTTGCGTGATCAAGGCAAATGAAAAGCCCCAGCCCAGCACCTGTAAACCACTCTGAACAACGTTGTTGATGACCACTGATTAGAGGATGAAAATCATTTAACCTCGGGGCTAACGCTTCCTTATCGAATACGTTAGTTTCAGTGGCCATCACAACATCAATCGTGTATGACTAGTTGAAAGCTACGACAGTTGGTCCTTCGACCTTTGGCGCTGAGATAGTCATTGATATTTTGGAACCATTGCGCGTAACAGCAATTGCTCCGCCACCAAGAACTGTTGCACTCTTGATATCAACAGCACTCTCTGGTGCATCAAATTCAACTGAACCAGTTGCATCAATGATTGCATAACGCTTCTTGCCATTAGCAGTCCAGCGAACCCAAGGAGAATCAGATGGCTTCACATCTTCTGCAACGCGAGATGCGTAAATTGCTGCCTTGTTGACTGCAATCCATGCACCAATTCCTTCAAGAACCTTGCGTTGGAATGCAGGAATTTCACCATCAGCTGTTGGTCCAACGTTTAGAAGAAGGTTTCCTCCACGAGAGACAATGTCGATGAGGTGGTGTTGAGCAGCATTGATGCTCATGTAGTGCTTCTCATCTTCAATTTGGTTGTAACCAAATGAGAGTCCGATACCGCGGCAGTTTTCCCAAGCAGCGCCACTCTCGTTATCGAGTGAATGTTGGTACTCACTTGTCTTGTAATCAGAGTGAGGTACGCCCCAACGATCATTGATGACACCTTGTGGAACGCTCTTGTAATAGTGATCAAAGATTGCAGCGAGTGAATATGGACCTTCGCGCTTTGCGAAGTCTGGATATTCAATGTCATCCCAGAGAACATCTGGCTTGTAACGGTTAATTAGGTCTGTGATGTGCTCGTAGCAATACATTGCATAAGCAGCATCACTTGGACGAAATCCTCGTACGTGATCACCAATTGTCATTGGAGGGAAGTTATCTACGCTCCAGTCCAAACCACCTGAGTAATAAACACCAAACTTGATTCCAACTTTGCGAACTGCATCACCGATTGCTCCAACGAGGTCGCGCTTTGGACCGCGTGCAACTGTGTTACGTGTTCCTGTTCCTGGTGCATCCCACAATGTAATTCCATCGTGGTGCTTAGTTGTAGGAATTACATATTGTGCGCCGGCCTTAGCAAAAAGTGCTGCCCAATCATCTGGATTGAACTTACTTGCCTTCCATTGATCTAGGAAATCGTCATATGGTGCGCCGCCATAAACTTCTTGTTGGTGCTTTTGCGCAGGAGATCCTTCAATGCGAATTGTGTTGTAGTACCACTCTGCATATGGGTTATGTGCCATCCATACGCTGTCATCTACTGTTCCTAGCTCGCCAGTTGGTTCTGCCCATGCAGGTACTGAGTAAGCGCCCCAGTGAATGAAAATTCCAAACTTGGCATCAGAGAACCATGTCGGCACTGGGCGATTAAAGCGTTCGAAATTCTTGTATTCCATGGTTATCTCCTTAGTGATGCTTTAGTGTGAAAATTCAATAACAGTAGGTCCCGGCACTTTTGGAGCCGGTATTGTCATTGAAATTTTGTCGCCATTGCGAGTGGCTGTGATCGCTGCGCCACTAAATATTGTGGCTTTCTTATCATTGACCAGACTTGCGGGAGCAATAAATTCAACGCTTCCAACGGCATCAATGTATGCAAAAACTGAATTGCCTTTCTTTGCCCAACGAACCCAAGGGGTATCAGTTGCAGGAATTTCTTTGATTGCACGAGTTGCGTAGACGGCGCCAGAATTGATTGCCATCCAATCGCCTAGTCCCGTAAGAACTTTCTTTTGAATCTCTGGAATTTCACCTGAAGCTGTTGGTCCAACATTGAGTAAGAAATTACCACCACGAGAAACAATGTCTAAGAAATGGCGAAGTGCACTTTCAGTGTTGAGCGAATGTTGTTCTGATTCAACTTGGTTGTATCCAAATGAGAGTCCGATTCCACGACAGTTTTCCCAAGCAGGAGCATTTTCACTATCTGCCATGAATTGATACTCACTTGTTTCATAATCAAAGTGAGTCTCTTTACCCCAGCGATCATTGACGACACCATGAGGAACAGCCTTGTAATAATAATCAAAGAGTGCAGCGAGCGAATACTCACCTTCACGTTTTGAAAAATCTGGCCATTGAATATCGTTCCAAAGAAGATCTGGTTTGTAGCGATCAATCAAATCAATAACATGTTTGTAGGCATACATTGAATATGCAGCATCAACCGGGCGTTGCATACCCTCGATACCTTGATTGTTATCAGATATTGCTGGCAAAGTTTTTGTAACTTCCCAATCAAGTCCACCTGAGTAATAGACAGCGAAGCGAATGCCTGCTTTGCGAACAGCAGTTGCAATATCACCGATGAGATCACGCTTTGGTCCGCGATGCACGGTGTTGCGTGTGCCCGTCCCGGGAGCATCCCAGAGCGTGATCCCATCATGGTGTTTAGAAAGTGGAACTATGTATTGCGCGCCTGCGTACGCAAATAACTTGGCCCACTCATCGGGTTGAAATTTCTCTGCTTTCCACATATCCAAAAGATCGTCATAGTCGCAATCATTGAAATTCTTCTTGTGGAATTCACGTGCAGGTGATCCTTCGATACGAATAGTGTTGTAATACCACTCTGCATATGGATTGTGCTTAAACCACTCTTTCCAATCTTCAATTGTTCCAAGTTCACCAATTGGTTCACCCCATGCTGGAACTGAAAAAGCTCCCCACGAAACCATGAAACCTAACTTGGCATCGAGAAACCATTCGGGAACTTCGCGCTCAAAACGCTTGAAAACGTCCACTACCAATTCCGAAGTGATACTTCGTCAGGGTTGGCACTGAGGTCTAGAACGATGACGGGAATAAGACCTGAAAGATTCTTTCCCTTAACATCAATAATGATCTCGCCATCTGGATCCTTCAGCGAAATATCATTGATTGCAGTGCGGCGAGTAAATTTCAATTCTTCATTGCTACCAAGAATCTTTACTGATTTCACTCGAGCAACTTTGATACCTCGAGCCACGACTGATTCTGATGGCATCGCAAATTGATGTAGGTAGACAAGATTTCCATTTTGAGTACTTGGGCCATAGAACTGCCATGGTTCAAGACCTGGAGTTACTCCAACAACACTCTCTTTATTTGTTTTCATCCACTTAGCAAGTTCGACCATGATGTCACGTTCTTCTGGAACTAATGATCCATCCCCGCGTGGCCCGATGTTGAGCAAGAGGTTTCCGCCGCGAGATACAACTTCAATCAAAGTGCGCAAGATTTCATATGGTGATTTGAATGCTGTATCCGATGGGACGTAAGCCCATGAATAATTCATAGTCATACAACATTCCCATGGTTCAGGAAGTGGTTGAGCCGGAATCCATTGTTCTGGTGTGCGGAAATCACCTTGAGTAAAGAGGCGATCATTGATTAAAGTGTTTGGGGAAAGTGAGCGAATGTGATCGCCAATATCTTTTGAGTTCCAATCTTCATCACTGCGCTCCCATGCGCCGTCAAACCACAACATATCAATTTGACCATAGTTTGTAAGAATTTCGGTGAGCTGATCTTTTAGATACTTTCGATATCTCTGCCATTGTTCTGGTGTACCCATTGGTGCGCTATCGCCAAAAACATAAGGGAGATATTCATCTTTCCAAGCTAAATAATCTTCATGTCCCCAGTCAGAAAGTGAGTAATACACTCCAACTTTCAAACCCTCTGCGCGCACTGCATCAACATAGGTACGCAAAATATCTCCACCAGCTTTTCCATATGGAGATGAAGTTATATTTCTATTGCCAACCTTTGATGGCCATGTAGCCCAACCGTTGTGATGCTTTGATGTAAATACTATGTATGCCATTCCTGCATCTTTAGCTAGCTTTGCAATCTCTTTGGGATCCCACTTGGTTGGATTAAAAGTTGCTTCAGTTGAGTGGTACTGATCAACAGAGACATTTTTGCCGCCTGGGAGTGCAAAAACTCCGCCCACCAATGGCCAAGAGATTTCAATTCCTTGCTCACTTGTGTGATCCCAGTGAATAAACATTCCAAGGCCAGCACCTGTAAACCAGTTCTTGCATCGCTTTTCATGTCCATTAATAAGGGGGAAATAATCATTCATACGCGTGGCAAGCTTCTCTAAATCAAAAACTGTGCCATCTGACATGAGTTTTTCCTTTACTTTGTAATTCCACCAAGGGCAATTCCCTTAGTGACGTACTTACTCAAAATGATATAAAGAATTACTGGTGGTATTGCGGCCATAGTGAGCCCTGCAAATGTTGCACCAAGGTTTGTTGTGAAGTCTGCGGCGAAGGAGAGCATTCCAACAGAAATCGGTTGTGATTCCTGGCTTTGCAATAGAACAATTGCAATCTGACTATCTCCCCAAGCCCAAATGAGAGTCAAGATACCGACTGAGACAATTTGCCCAACTGATAATGGAAGGACTAATTTTCTGAAAATCTTTGAGTTCGAAAGTCCATCAAGTAATCCTGCTTCCAAAACTTCACGTGGGAAATCTAAGAAGAAGCGGTTCATCAATAGAAATGTTGTTGGAATAGCTAAAACCCCATAAGCCAACCCAGCGAAAATAGGTTTATTGAGCATGTGGTACTGGTTGTACGCCTTGAAGTAAGGGATCACTAGCAAAATTGTCGGTACAACTGTGCCACTCAAGACTGTAACCATCACACGTCGATTTGCTTTAGGAGGCAAGAAGATTGTGAAATATGCTGCAGGTACTGCGATTACAAGTGATACGAATAGGGCTGTAGTAACTAATATCCCAGTATTGATAAACCAGTGACCAATAGCGCCATTGACTCCACCGACATTCCACGCACTTGAGAAATTGCTCCATTGAGGCTTGTATACAAGATTGAGGGGTCTTCCGTAAATATCGGAGGTGTCTTTAGTTCCAAAGAGCATGATGAAGAAAAAGGGAATCAGAACAAGTGCGGTCCATCCCCAAACGCCAAGTTGTGCAAAGAATTTATTGATCAGAGCTCTCATTATTGTTGTTCCGATCTGCTCAAACGAATTCCAATAGTTCCAACGACCATCAAGAAGATTCCAGTTATGACTGCCATCGCAGCTGCTGTTCCAAAGCGACCATATCTAAAGGCTTCTTTATAAGCCAAGATTGGCAAAATTGATGTTGAATCTGATGGACCCCCGGTTGTCATAGCCCATACAACTGTAAAGCCGTTGAAAGTCCAGATAATTTCGAGTGTAAAGATAGTCATCAAAATTGGACGAATAAGTGGCAACGTAATTTTTGTAAATTGCTGGCGCATATTTGCGCCATCGACTAGCGCTGCTTCACGAAGTGATACAGGAATCTGTTCAACTGCGCCAAGAATTACAAGGAATGCAAAGCCAACTGCGCTCCATACTCCAACAAAAATAACTGGGAGAAGAGCTGTATCTGAACTTGCTAGCCATGCATGGTCACTACCTAATCCGATTTTACCCAGCAAAATATTTACAACACCGGATTCTGGTTGGAAACCGCTACTCCAAAAAATTGCCACTGCTGTTGGTGGCGCAATCCCTGGGAAGAACCAAATGAGCTTCATTGCTTTGTGCCCGCGTACATTTGCACTTACGGCTGCAGCTAATAACGTACCGATTGCGACAACGAAGAAGGCAACCGTGAAGGCATAAAAAATAGTAATGCGCGAGGAATAACGCATCTGAGTATCTGAGAATAAGAATTTATAGTTATCAAAGCCGACTGGCTCAAGGGGTCCGAGGCCACCCCAGCGAGAAAAACTCAGTTTTACCGAGTTGATCATAGGTAAAGCAAGGAATACAAATAATAAAACAAAAACTGGAATCAGAGTAATGCGTGCACTCTTGATATTGATTGCATTGAGGCCTATTTGGGGTTTCTTTTTCCGAGAAAAAAGATTTCGGCCCTGAGTGCTTGAGGTTGATACTTCTTTTGAAGGACTTTCGTACTTCACTGACATTTCTTCCTCAATTCAACTCAGGGCCGAAGCCTTTAATTACGTACGGAAATTGCTAAATACGAAAGTTCGGCTTAGAGGCCGTTCTTACGTACATCTTCGAGCTTGGCCTGTTGAGCCTTTGCAATTTCTGCAGATGTTGTCTTTCCTTCTTGCAACTTCTGGATCAATGGATTAATGAATGTCTGGCCATATGCACCAGGTACTTCAGAAGTCCATCCTGATTGTGATCCGTAAGCAGCAACGAGTGCCAAAACATCTTTCACACCTTGTGGAACCTTTGTGTATGAAGATTGTGGAATTGTTGTTACCACTGGAAGGTTTCCAGCAGCATCAAGTGCACCAATCTTCTGTCCTTCATCACTCATGAAGTAACGAAGGAGCTCTAGAGCCCACTCTTGGTTCTTTGACTTGATAGGAACACCAAATGCATCACCGTAATACGGTGTGTATGTTGCCTTCTTTCCGGCTACAACTGAAGGCAATACTGCAAGTCCTGGTGTGAACTTCATTGTGCCCTTCTTTGTATCTGATTCAAAAGCACCGCCAGGCATCCATGTTCCACCAAGGAGCATGCATGACTTGCCTGCTGTGAAGTAAGCAGTTGCTTGATCTAGATCCATACCAAGGTAACCGTTTTGGTAAACGCCACCCTTAGCAATTGCGCCAAGTGCATCAAGAGTCTTGAGGATTCCTGGATTTGTCCACTTTGCTGTAACAGCAACATCTGGCTTGTAGCTATTGATGTAGTTGTTGAGATCCTTAGCAGAAACCGCTGTTGGCATCATTGAGTCAAACATCCAAGAAGCTTGGAAGTTTGTCTTTCCGCCAATTGCAAGACCGGCATAGCCAGCCTTGCTGCATGCCTTACCGAATGCAACTAGTTGCGCAACAGATGTGAAGTGTCCGCTAGCAGGAACAATCGCCTTTGACTTCGCGATCGCATCTGGATTTGTCCAGAGAACGTTGTAATACACAACAACGTGAGGTGTTGCGTAGTACTTACCATCTGCTTGCTTTAGAGCAGCAGCTGGTGGACCAATGCGAGCAACAGTGTTATCTGCTGCAAAGATTCCGTTTAGTGGAACAAGTGCCTTGTTCTTAACCATCTGTGTATACACATTTGAGTTCAAAGGAAGAAGTGCAATATCTGGTGCACCGTCAGATGAAATTACCTGAAGGTTTGGTCCACCCTTTGCTTCATTTGTGATTGGTGAATATTTGATAGTGACATTTGGATACTTCTTTGTAAATGCCGCTGCAACTGCATGCCACTCTTCTTCTGGACGATCTCCAGTAGTTTCGTGTTGAACTGTAAGTGTTACCGGTGCTGTTCCTAGGGCTGCACTCGCTGGGGTAATCGAGAGACCACTAAGTACTAATGCAAAAGCCGATGAAATTGCACTAAGTGCAACTACTGACTTTCCGGAGACTCGGAACGATGACTTCATTCAAACTCCTTCTGTAACGAATGTAACCTCGCGTTTTGGAAAACCCCACGAGTAGGTTTTTCCATAACGCAGAAGAACAGCTCCAGGGCTTGGAACTGCATAGGGGAAATCTTGGGGTCTTTTAAGGGATTTGTCTATAGGATATCGGATAATTCTTACGAAAGGTTTTTGTGATGCGCATTGCTCGAGTGGGTGAGATTGGCCGGGAACGTCCAGCGGTTTTGATGGGTGAGGATGCAATATTTGTCGATTCCCTCATCCCTGATTGGGATAGAGAGAGCCTTACCAGCGGTGCCTACCAGAGAGTAAGCAGCGCTGACTTATCCGCACTGCCCCGTTCCGTTATCAAATCGTTACGAATCGGTTCACCAATTGCCCATCCTACAAAAGTTATTTGCGTAGGACTCAATTATTTATTACACATCAAAGAGACAAATGCCGCGACTCCACCAGAGCCAATTATTTTTATGAAGGCCCCCGATAGCGTGGTTGGACCTAATGATCCAATCGTTATCCCACCTGGAAGTTTGAAAACAGATTACGAAGTAGAACTTGCAATAGTTATTGGCAAGCGCGCGCTCTATTTGAAGGATCCAAAAGATGCCGCGCAACACATTCTAGGTTACACAATTTCTCAAGATGTTAGTGAGCGCCATTGGCAAATTGAACGATCTGGACAATGGATGAAGGGAAAATCTTTTCCAACATTTAATCCAATCGGGCCATGCATTGTTACTGGAGATGAAATCAACCCACATGACTTGCGCCTGTGGTGCAGTGTTGATGGAGAGATGCGCCAAGATTCACGAACAAGTGATCTTCTCTTTGGTATTGATCACATCGTTTGGTACATCAGCCAGTTCATGGAACTTTTCCCTGGAGATGTTATAAATACTGGAACACCATTTGGTGTTGCCATGGGATTGAATCCACCGAAATATCTAAAGCCCGGTCAAGTAGTAAAGACTGGAATTGAAGGTATTGGTGAGATTGAATCAATCTGTATGGAACACCTCGGGTAGCGTTTTCCACCATTCACCTTCGGCGCGATCTTCCATCGGTGCTTGCATCGGAATTGTTAGCGACCACCACTCCTGAGTCTTTGGGTCATCGCCCATTGCTTTCATGTCACCTTCGTAATCATTTCCTACATATTCAAAATATGAAAAGAGAAGATCGCCATGGCGATAAATTGAATAATTCTGAATGTGGCTTTTGCTAATCTGAGCAAGAATCTCGGGCCATACTGCAGCGTGAATACGTTCGTATTCCTCCCGAGCACCCGGTGCAATACCGATCACAGAACCTACTCTTTTCATTTTCTCTCCATCCCTAAAGGCGATAAGCCTTGATAGCTGTTTTATATTTCAAGTCATCAATCTCTGCTTGCGAGAAATCTTTTATAAGTTCTAATTGTGCTTTCCAAACGGTGTCGTAATCATTTGCCATACTTGAGAAGGGCCAATCACTTCCCATCATCATTCGCGATGTTCCAAATGCTTCCTTCATCGCCATTACGTATGGGCGCCAATCCTCGATTGTCCATTTTTCCCAATCAGATAAAACATTGAGCCCTGAGAATTTTGTATAGACGTTAGGAAATGCTGCAGCTTTTTGCATTTCAACTAACCATTCATCCCATTGCCCGCCCTTGATATCTGGTTTTGCAAAGTGATCAATAATTATTGTTAGGTTTGGATGGCGTTTTGCGATCGTTGCAACGTTTTTAGTGTGCTCTGGCTTTATAGCAATATAGTCAAAAGAGAGATTATGAGAAGCTACTTCACCTAGAGTTTTGAGTACTGGTTCGCGCAAAATCCAGGCATCATCCGATTCGTATTTCGGATTGCCATAATCATGGGTCAGGTTTCGAACACCTTTGAAAAGTGGATTTTTTGCAAATATTTCTAGTGCCGCAACTGCTTCCTCGCTTCGATCAAATGGAACCCACCCTACGATTCCTGCAATCTGAGGATTCTTTGATGCTGAATGGAACATATAAAAAGTATCATCATAAGTATCTGCGGCTTGAACATAGACAGTTCCAGTTATCCCGAAATTGGCAATTGATGGGTTGACCTGTTCTTGCACATAGTCATGGCCAAGTAGATGAGTTATATCTGGAGTGATCCATGAATACTCGCGTTCAGAATATTTCCACACATGTTGATGTGCGTCGATAAATGGTTTTTGACTCATAGTTATTTCTCCATTGCTAACTTACAGAACACGATGCTTATCCCAAACAGAACGAACACTTTTTCCTTCAAGTAACTCCTTGAGCACGGTACTTTCGCGTCGGGCGCGCTCATTAGCCAAAGTAATAACTTCGTCGATTTTCGATGCTGGCACAACTGCGACTCCATCGTTATCCGCAACAATGAAGTCGCCTTGGTTGACCTCTACTCCCCCGCAAGTCACGCGCGTATGAACGCTGCTCACCTTCATGCGTCCCTTGTAATCAAAAGGAAGGGTTCCAATTCCAAATGCACTATATCCAACAGGCAATATCTCTTGAGTATCGCGAATCGGGCCATCAGTGATCACACCGTTAGATTCACGACCTTTGGCAGCTGTTGAAAATAGTTCTCCCCAAAAAGCAGACTTGGTGGAATGGCCAGTTGCAACGATTGCGACATCGCCAGATTGCAATGAGTCGAGGTAATCAATTGCAGGACCATAAGGATCCTGAGGATCGAAATCACTGCCTTCAACAAATTCAATAGTGGATGCATAACCCATAATTTTCATCGATGAAACTAGCGGTGTAACTGCACGCGACATGACATTTGTTCGAATTCCAATTAGGTCAAGTGAATCAGAGACCAATGCACTTCGAACTCGAGAATCGACTTCGAGTCCACTTCGCAATACGAATGGTTGAGCTGACATTAATTAGCTCGCAAGTATTTTATTGATCTCGGCAGCAAAGAAATCGCGAACGGCAATACCCTCATCGACATATTTACCGTGGCTAAAGAAGCCATGAATATGCCCTTCGTAGTCTTTGTGGACGACATAGTTTCCAGCCTCTTTGAGCTTCTTGGCGTAAAGCAATCCATCATCGCGAAGCACATCATATTCGGCAGTAATAATGACAACTGGTGCAAGGCCAGCTAATGACTTTGCTGTATGTGGCACTGCATAAGGATTGTTTTTATCTTTCTCATTCAAATATTGTTCCCAAAACCAGATCATTCCGCGGCTTGAGAGGCCGTATCCTTCTGCATTGTTTTTATATGAGGGTGCTTCAAAATCTAATCCATTGGCTGGATAGATAAGTAGTTGATAAGCAAGTTTGATTTTTCCTTCATCGCGTGCACGAAGTGCCACACCTGATGCCAAGTTACCACCGGCGCTATCTCCACCAACACCAATCTTATTTACATTGATATTGAGGTATGCCCCATTTGCTGCAACCCATTCCAAAGTTTCATAACAATCATCATGTGGGATTGGAAATTTATGTTCAGGTGATTTTTGGTAATTGACAGAGACAACTACTGAATTTGTCTTCTTAGCGAGTGAGACCAGTTGTGAGTCATATCGATCAATATGGCCAAAAACCCAACCGCCACCGTGGTAATAGATAAAAGCGTTGAAAGGTCCCGGACCTTCTGGTGTGTAAATGCGAATAGGAAGATCAGCTGTAGCAGAAGAAATAAATCGGTGATCAATGCGCACTCCGCTCTCGATAGGCCCCGCCATATCTACCTCTTCATGGCCGCCATATCGAGCTTTTGCGCCAAGGTCCCAAGCCTCTGGAAGATTGAGTGCTTTCATGCGATCTAAGAGTGTTTTAGCTTGGGGATTGAGTGTCATGGATACACCTTACTTTCCAGCGAGTAATTCATCTAGTGCATCCCAAACAGAATCTGGGACGACTTCATTGAATGCAGCGACGTTGGCATCGACTTCGGCCGAGCTTCGACTTCCAACTAATAGTGCTTTGACCGCTGGATGGCGAAGTGGATATTGAAGTGCTGCACTTGATAGCGAGACACCTTGTTCTTTTAGGAAATCAGAGATCATCTTTGCTCGGGCAAGAATTTCATCACTCGCAGGGGCGTAGTCATAGGTTGCACCCTTTACTGGGTTTGCAAGAATGCCTGAGTTATAAACACCTGCAGCTAATATGGAAACTCCCTTAGCAAGGGCTGCAGGCAATAAATCTTGCGCTCCACTTTGATCCAATAGTGTGTAGCGCCCAGCAAGTAAGACAATGTCAATATCAGTCTCTTTTACAAATCGAGTTGGGATTGCAATCTGATTCATTCCAATACCGATTGCCTTAACAATTCCTTGGTCACGCATTTTTGCTAGCGCTGGATATGCCTCTTTGATTGCAACATCGGCGTGATTATCTGGATCATGTACAAAAACGATATCGATGCTATCCAGGCCTAAGCGCTCTAAACTATCTTTGAGCGAGCGCTCAACACCTTGAGCTGAATAATCAAATTTTCGTTCAACACTAGGGTCAGCGTCAGCAAAATCTGGATCAGCGCCCTGTGTAGTTGGAACAAGTAAGCGGCCAATTTTTGATGAAAGAATGTATGAATTTCGTGGGTATGCATTGAGCAGAGCGCCTAATCTGCGCTCTGACGTTCCTTTTCCATAATGTGGCGCGGTATCAAAATAATTTATTCCATGCGCAAATGCACTCTTTACAACATCAACAGCATCGCTATCTGACATTGAAGTAAACAATCCACCAAATGTTGCAGCACCGATTCCCATCGTTGAAATCTCTACGCCAGGTGCAATCTCAACTTTGGTGTTATGAGCCATGAAAAATCCTCTATTCAGACGCTATTTTTGCTGCCGGAAATATCTCCGAAGGCTACTAGCCAAATACTATTTCGTATAGTATTTTGACGACCTACCAAGGAGGTCACATGGGCGCGAAAATTACGTCGCTAAACGTTTTTGATGTTCGATTCCCTACCTCCACCATGCTCGATGGCTCTGATGCCATGAATGCTGACCCCGATTATTCAGCTGGCTACCTTCGAATCGATACGGATCAAGCCGGCTTATCTGGCCACTCCCTTGTCTTCACTATTGGGCGCGGCAACGATGTGCAGATTGCGGCAATCAAGATGCTCGTTGAGCGCTTTGCTGGCATGGATATAGATGATGCTTTCAAAAATATTGGAAAAATAACTCGCGAATTATCAAGTGATAGTCAGATCCGTTGGCTCGGGCCAGATACTGGCGTTTTCCATATGGGAATCGGCGCCGTGCTCAATGCGCTGTGGGATCTCTTTGCTAAGGCTCGCAATGTTCCCCTGTGGAAACTGCTTGCAGATATGAGCCCTGAAGAAATTGTTGCTGCTATTGATTTTAGGTATATCAGCGATGCAATTACACCGGCAGAGGCACTTGCTATCTTGAAAAAGAGCGAAGGTGCTAAAGCTGAGAATGAAAAGATTTTGCGCGCTAAGGGTTTGCCTGCATATACAACCACTCCAGGCTGGCTTGGATATAGCGATGAGAAAATGCTCGACCTTACAAAGCAAGCAATGGCTGATGGTTTTACTCTCATTAAATATAAGTGCGGAAAATCTAAGGAAGATGACCGCCGCCGCCTAACAAAGGTGCGCGAATTGGTAGGCCCAGATTTCTCCATTGCAATTGATGCCAATCAGGTCTGGGATGTAGATACAGCTATTGATTGGGTCAACTCCCTCGCAGAATTCAAACTTCGTTGGATCGAAGAACCAACTCATCCAGAAGATGTACTTGGCCACGCCCGAATTGCGCGCGAAGTTGCCCCTACCCCTGTTGCAACAGGTGAGATGGCAAGTAATCGAATGATCTTCAAGCAACTGCTTCAATCAAATGCAATCTCTGTGATGCAAATAGATGCAACACGTGTTGCTGGAGTCAACGAAAACCTTGCAAATATTTTGATGGCAGCAAAGTTTGGTATTCCAGTATGTCCTCATGCTGGTGGAGTTGGCCTCTGCGAAATGGTTCAGCACATGGCCATGTTTGATGCCGTTGCCGTTACTGGCCATCATTCAAAGCGCATTGTTGAATATGTGGATCACTTGCACAATCACTTCGTTGTTCCTACAAATGTTGTCAATGGTTATTACATTGCTCCAACAGAGCCTGGTGCTGGAGCAGAGATGTTTCAAGCGAGTATTGATGAATACCTATTCCCTACTGGTACTTACTGGAAGAGCGCGGTGAAAAAATGAGCGAAGATTTCAAGGGACTCAATGCAGTTGTTACAGGTGCGGGATCTGGAATTGGGCTAGCAGTTGCAACAATGCTCAAAGCAGAAGGCGCTCATGTATTTGGTTTAGACCTTAGCGAAGGTGCCATGGCATCTGTTGCGACATTTGTAAAATGCGATGTTGGAAATGATGAGGGCGTTACTGCAGCGTTCAAAGAGATTGCAGAAAAAGTTCAAGTAATTGACATAGTTATCAATAATGCAGGAATCGGTGCAATTGGTAGCGTTGCAGATTCAACAAGTGAGGAATGGCTAAAAGTTCTCAATATCAACGTAGTTGGAATCAGCAGAATTACTTCGGCGGCACTTCCATTTTTGCGTAAGAGTAAGTCTGCTGCGATTGTAAATACCTGCTCTATTGCAGCAACTGCAGGTCTTCCGCTTCGCGCTGTTTATAGTGCAAGTAAAGGCGCAGTCCTATCACTCACACTCGCAATGGCTGCTGACTTTGTAAAAGAGGGAATTAGAGTCAACTGTGTAAACCCTGGCACCGCCGATACTCCATGGGTTGGCCGACTTCTTGCACAAGCTACAGATCCTGCCGCACAGCGCACAGCACTTGAGGGACGCCAGCCAATGGGTCGACTTGTCACTGCAGATGAAGTAGCACGCGCAATTCTTTTCCTTGCTAATCCACTTCAAGCATCAACAACTGGAACTTCATTAGCTGTTGATGGCGGAATGCAAGGCTTGCGTTTACCAAAGTAATTCCCCTAACTAATTCGAGAGAAGCTCATGCCACGCAAAGTTCAACCTGTTGCTACAGGTCCAAGGCGCTCTGTTCTCTCTGATGAAACGTACGACATGGTCAAAGCAATGATTCTTACTCATGAAATTGCACCGGGTGCAAAAGTAAACATTGATGCACTTGCATTGAAATTAGGTGTCTCTCAAACTCCTATTCGCGAAGCGCTAGCGCGTTTAGAATCTGATGGCCTGATTGCAAAAGAAGCACTCAAAGGATATTCGACAACTAATTTACTCACTGTAAAACAATTCAATGATCTCTTTCAATTTCGCTTACTAATTGAGCCTTGGGCTGCAGAGCAATCAGCGCAGAATATTAATGCTGTTGGAATTGCCGCGCTCAAAGCAGAGATGCAAAGCGCGAAGACCGCCCTCAAACTCAGCGAGAGTGAACAAGTACAGGCATTTATCGAACATGATGCGCGCTTTCACTCTCTCATTACTCGTATCTCTGGAAATGAATCAGTCACTGAAGCATTTGAGCGAACACACTGCCACTTGCACTTATTTCGACTTTTCCTTGCTGCGCAAAGTCGCCTCATTGATGATAAGCCTAAGGATAAATTCGTTGAAGATCTTTTCTATCGTTACTACCAAACTGGCTCTGGCCAACTCACAATCAAAGAACATGAGGCAATTAGTAGCGCAATATGTACAGGTGATGACAAGGGAGCAAAGACAGCAATGCAAAAACATATTCAATCTTCACTAGACCGATTCTCTCCAGCAGCAAAGGTGCTAAATAAATGAGCGTAATAACAGATATCGAAGTCCGTGCTTGCCGTGGCGGCGATGCACTCAACACACTCGATGCAGTCAGTGCCGTGCAACTCCCAGGTGGCTCACGTCCTGATTTCACCGTAATCACTCTGACGACATCTGATGGAGTCAAAGGAACTTCATTTGGTTTTGGAGCACTCGATGCAAAAGCTGCTGCCGCCACAATGTCTCAAGTAAAGCCATTCTTTATTGGTCGCAGTCCACATGATGCAGCAAAGAATATGAAGGATTTCGAACTCTTTGATCGCCGATGGAATCACGTTCCAATTTATTCATACGCGCCATTTGATAACGCATGTTGGGACATTGTAGGAAAGATGGCTCACCAACCTGTTTATAAATTACTCGGCGCTGCTCGTGAAAAAGTTCCTCTTTACGTCTCTTCAATGTTTTTACCTGGTCCTGAAGATTATGCAAAGCAAGCCCTTGAAGTTAAAGCAAAGGGTTATCGAGGCTACAAACTTCACCCACCAGGAGGCTTGGATCTAGATATTGCTTGCTATCGCGCAGTGCGCGAAGCAGTTGGTGATGATTTCACTTTGATGGCCGATCCCGTGATTATGGCTTCGTATGAAGATGCATTGAAGGCCGGACGCGAACTTGAACGCCTTGGTTATAAGTGGCTTGAAGAGCCACTACTCGATGTCAATCTCAACGGGCTCAAAAAACTGCGAGAAAAATTAGATATTCCAATCTGTGGCACTGAAGTCATCGCTGGTAATCATTACAGCGTCGCTCATTGCATCACCGAAGGAATCGTAGACATTGTTCGCACAGATGTTTCATGGCGCGGAGGAATTACCGCCGTTATGAAGACAGCACACTTAGCTGAGGCTCATGGTGTTCAGTGCGAACTTCACACCACTATTTATCATGGCCTAGAGCAAGTTCAGCTACATCCATCACTTGCTATGGTCAACTGCGAATTCTTTGAAACTCTATATCCATTTGATGACTTTGAATTTGGCACTAAGAGCAAACTCAATATTGTTGATGGATATGTGATGGCACCCGTTGGTGAAGGTCTCTGCATTGAATATGACTGGGACTTCATCGACAAGCACACTGTCGAAATTCTCTAAGTTTTAGCGAGCAGGTCCGGCAACACAATTGATGAGCGGGCTTCCTTCTGCAAATCTTTTGAGTTGAGATTCAACAAGAGCTCTTCCTCGTGGTTCAAATGCTGTCGTATCTCCGCCAACGTGTGGAGAGATAACAACATTTGGGGCACTCCACAGTGCATGGCCATCAGGTAGTGGTTCAGGATCTGTTACATCTAAGCCCGCAGTGATTCGGCCAGTATGTAATTCTTTGACCAGCGCATCTGTATCGACTACTGCCCCGCGTGCAACATTGATTAGCGTTGCTCCATCTTTCATAGAAGATAAACGCTTTGAATTCATAAGATGACGAGTCTGATCAGTGAGTGGCACTATCAAAATGATGACATCCAGTGTTGGCAAAAGTGAATCAAATTCGCTCATCTTCTTTGAACCATTTGCCCCAGAGCGCGTAAATGGAATGACTTCAACACTAAAATTAGAGAGTTGTTTAGCAATTAGAGCACCGATATTTCCATAGCCAACTATTCCGACCCTTGAGTCAGCAAGTGCTGTATTGCGAGTATGAACCCATTTACCTTTTTCCTTATTCGATGCAAAGGCTGCAAATCCTCGACGTGCGGCAATTGTTAGTCCCACTGCAAGTTCAGCGGTAGAAGCATCATGAACACCGGAGGCATTACACAGAGTTACACCTTCTGGGAGAACTTGTAATACATCATCAAATCCAGCATTAGGTGATTGCACCACCTGCAAATTCTTCATCAATGGGATCTGTTCGATTGCTGCTTTGCCGCCCATATAAAGAGGGACATAGAAAGTGATTTTTTCTAATTGATCAGGGGTTGGATGGATTCCATTTGTAGGAAGGTGTTCCAAGCCAGCAGGAATAGCTAAATCACTCCATTGCGTCCAGATCATCTCTTCACCACATTCTTATCGACGTAAATATAGATATAACTTGATAAGGCCAAGACGATAAGGATAAATCCGTAAGCCCATTCAAAACCAATTGACTCGCTCATCCATCCCATTATCCAAGGGGCGATTCCAAGTGCTGGGCCCATTCCGATAGCAAAGGATGCGATTCCTGCATCAGGTCCTTGCTCACTTGCAGCTGAGCGTGCAAGTGCAATTGCATTGAGGGGACCAAGACCAAAGCCCGCAATGAGTAGACCTACAAATGTGAGTGTTGGAGTTCTTGTCACAATTATCATTACCAAACCAATTGTCATAAATGCAGTCGAAAATATCCACATAAAGTTTGTAGTTATCCTCGACATAAACGAAAAGGCTATTCGGCTAAGGGAAATAAAATAGCCAATAGCAGTCACAATCAGAACCGCGTTACGTAGCGTCATTCCTCTATCAACGAGTAAATCTAAAGACCAGGTTGTAGTTCCTGTCTCGAGCCAAATAGTCAAGAAGCCAAAAAATACCAATATCAAAAAACTCTTATCCCAAATTATTTTCTTACTATGCCCACTGGAGGAATCTCTCATTTCAATCTGTGGAACCATCAATAATGCGGCGCTACCAAGAATTACTGCCGCGACCATGATTGTGTAACGCCATTCCACGCCACCACGTGTAAAAATCCCAATAATGGTTGGTGAGATTGCTCCAAATAGGCCACTTATCCCAACAGTACGAAGCATCATCTTTACTGCAGTACCTGAATGTGAACCAAGAGTCGCTGCATTGGTATTGTTAAAAATAGTTGCACCGATAGCAGATAAAGTAAAAGATGGGACTGTAATCCACAGCGAGCGACCTAAGCAGTATCCAAATATTCCAATAATTGTGAGAGCCCAACCAAGGCGCAGAAGTCGATGTGGTGGGTACTTATGAATATGTCTCGGGATGACTATTGAAAGAGTGATTACAGCGAGTGCCCATCCAATGTTATGTATTGATGCCAAAACTCGGGATATTCCAAGATCGCGTTTGAGAAGTGGAATCGAAAAACCAATTGCGTACTGAGTAAAACCCATCATTCCGTGCAATGCAATCAAACGATTGGCATACGGCAATACAGGTGCCTGATTCATTACTGAAATCTCCTAGAGATAGAGCTAAATCCTATAGGCCATTAGAACTGTTCGGCGAGTTTTTCTCCAGCTTTTTTCAAGTAGATATCAGGGTGAGAAATTGCGTCTTCGCTACTAACTAGTTCGCTGAGTGTTACACCTTGAGATCCATCAGGATATTCAACTTTTCGAGCACCAACGCAATAAGCAATAGCGACTGAATTCTTCTGTGCTAATTCGCGAATATAACCAACACCTTTTCCAACAAAACTTTGTTCATCTAATCGACCTTCACCAGTTATAACAAGATCAGCTCCTGCTATTGCTTCACGCAATGAAATGATTCTCGCTATCGCCTCTGCCCCGCTTTCAAAAGTTGCGCCCCATATCGCTCGTAGGCCAAAAGATGTACCACCTGCTGCCCCACTGCCGGAACTATCTGCGCGACCAACAATTGATAAAAGATGAGATAAACCTTTTTCGAGTTCAACAATTTGTTGCGGTGTCGCACCTTTTTGCGGCGCATACGTTGCTGCTGCGCCATGTGCGCCAAGGAGTGGTGACTGGACATCGACGAGTGCAACAACACCTTGTGCAGGAGGCTTTATTGCATTCGATGACTCGATAGATGCAAGACGTAAAAGTTCTCCCCCGCCTTTGCCAATCTCATTTCCATCTTTATCTAGGAATCGATATCCAAGGGCCATGAGTGCGCCAACTCCGCCGTCGGTACTTGCAGATCCACCGAGGGCTACAAAAATTTTAGTAACACGAGTATCTTGCGCAGCGTGTGCTAGCAAGATTCCCAATTCATATGTATGTGCATTCTTGGGATCTAGAGTCTTTAGCAAAGTAATTCCACTCACCTGTGCCAGCTCTACAACTGCAACACCTTCAGGCAGATAGAGCCAATACCCGTTACCTGCTTGTACACGAATTGAATCGGGGCGAGATTTCTCAATTGCATCCAAACTTCCTTCGCCGCCATCGGCAAATGGAATTTCGATAACTTCATCCGATGGGCGAATTGATAACCACCCTTGTGCAATCGCATGTGCTGCATCACTACTCGATATCGAACCCTTGAAGGAATCAGGTGCGATAACGATGCGGGCCATGGTTCTATCTTTGCACAGGAAAAACCCGCTAATCACTGGGATTAGCGGGTTTTCCTAATTACTTTTTAGCTGCAACCAGATGTGTTTCCACAACCTTCGCAAACATAACAAGCACCTGACATACGCGTCTTCACGCCACATGTCATACAGAGTGGGGCATCAGATGTGATTCCTGAAATTGCTTCAAGAAGTTCAGTAGATGATCCGTACTCTTGCTTTGGTGCAACTTCGATCTTTACCTCAACTGGCTTGCTGACAACAGCAGGTGCTGCTGATTGTGCAATCGTTTCAGTTGCTGCAGTGATATCAGGTGTGTATTCACCAGTTTCGAGTGCACGTGTGCGCTCTGCTGATGTGTACAAGCCCATTGCACTGCGTGATTCAAATGGCAGGTAATCAAGTGCTAGGCGACGGAAGATGTAATCCATCATCGACTGTGCCATACGAATATCTGCATCATCTGTCATACCTGCTGGCTCAAAGCGCAAGTTCGTGAACTTCTCAACAAATGTTTCTAGTGGAACACCATATTGAAGACCAATTGATACCGCGATTGAGAATGCATCCATTACGCCGGCAAGAGTTGATCCTTGCTTACCGAGCTTGAGGAATACCTCACCGAGTGCGCCATCAGCATAAGCACCTGATGTCATGTAACCCTCTGCGCCGCCAACAGCAAATGAAGTTGTTGTTGATGGGCGTGACTTTGGAAGACGCTTGCGAACTGCTGCAGTTGGATGAGTTGCCTCAACTTCTACATCTTTCGCCTTTGCTTTTCCGTCAGAGAGTGGTTGTCCAACTTTGCAATTATCGCGATAGACAGCGAGTGCCTTGACGCCCATCTTCCATGCTTGGAAGTAAACATCTTCAACCTCTTCAACTGTTGCATCTTCTGGAAGGTTCACAGTCTTTGAGATTGCACCAGATAGGAATGATTGGCATGCAGCCATCATTCGAACGTGGCCCATTGCCGCAATTGATCGTGCGCCAAGTGCGCAATCGAAGACGTCGTAGTGCTCTTGCTTGAGCCCTGGTGCATCAATGACATGGCCATTAGCTGCAATGAACTCAACAATTGCTTCGATTGTCTCTTCTGTATAACCAAGTTTGCGAAGTGCTGCAGGAACTGTCTGGTTCACGATCTGCATTGAACCGCCGCCAACAAGCTTCTTGAACTTCACTAGTGAGAAGTCAGGCTCGATACCTGTTGTATCGCAATCCATCATCAAACCAATTGTTCCAGTTGGAGCAAGAACAGAAATTTGCGCATTGCGCCATCCATTCTTATCTCCTGTTGAAAGACATGAATCCCAAGCCTTATTAGCCTCTGCCCAGACATCGCGATCAAGTGTTGTCTCTGACTTTGCAGCAGATGATGCTGCTGCATGCTTGCGCATAACGCGTGCATGTGGCGTTGCATTCTGTGCAAAGCCAGCATATGGACCAACGATTCCAGCAAGTTCTGCTGAGCGCTTGTAAGTAATACCTGTCATCAATGATGTGATTGCACCAGCTAGTGCGCGACCACCCTCTGAATCGTATGCAAGTCCTGAAGCCATAAGAAGTGCTCCGAGGTTTGCATAACCGATACCAAGTTGGCGATAAGCCTTTGTTGTATCGCCAATTGCCTCAGTTGGGAAATCTGCAAAGCAGATTGAGATATCCATTGAAGTGATGATGAGTTCGCATGCTTTACCGAATGTCTTTGCATCAAATGAACCATCCGCCTTGAGGAACTTCATCAAGTTCAGTGATGCCAAGTTACATGATGAGTTATCAAGTGACATGTACTCAGAGCAAGGATTAGACGCATTGATGCGACCCGTCTCTGGGTTTGTGTGCCAATCATTGATTGTGTCGTCATATTGAATTCCTGGATCGGCGCATGCCCATGCAGCTTGTGCCATCTTGGTAAATAGTGTGCGAGCATCAACATTTTCAATAACTTCACCTGTTGAGCGAGCAGTAAGACCGAATGAATCGCCCTTTTCTACAGCGCGCATAAATTCATCTGATACGCGAACTGAGTTATTAGCGTTCTGATATTGGACAGAAATAATGTCTTTTCCACCAAGATCCATATCGAATCCTGCATCACGAAGTGCGCGAATCTTGTTCTCTTCATTGACCTTTGTCTCGATAAATTCTTCAATATCTGGGTGAGCAACATCGAGAACAACCATCTTTGCAGCGCGACGTGTAGCGCCACCTGATTTGATTGTTCCAGCAGATGCATCAGCACCGCGCATAAATGAGACTGGACCAGATGCAGTTCCACCTGATTTTAGAAGTTCCTTTGATGAACGAATACGTGAAAGGTTGAGTCCCGCACCGGATCCGCCCTTGAAGATCATTCCTTCTTCGCGATACCAGTTAAGAATGCTATCCATAGTGTCTTCAACAGAGAGAATGAAGCACGCACTCACTTGCTGTGGTGATGCTGTTCCTACGTTGAACCACACTGGTGAGTTGTATGCAAATATTTGATGGAGCAACATGTATGTAAGTTCATGTTCGAAAATTTCTGCATCATTATCTGTTGCGAAATATCCGTGCTCTTTACCGGCCTTTGTATATGTGAGTACAACGCGGTCGATAACTTGCTTGAGTGACCATTCGCGATTTTCGTGACCTACTGCGCCACGGAAGTACTTTGTTGTAACAATCATCGAAGCATTGACAGACCAGAAATCTGCAAACTCCACTCCGCGCTGTTCAAAAACAGTCTCACCGGTTTTCCAGTTGCTCTGTACAACATCGCGACGCTCCCATGTGACTTGGTCATAAGGGTGCACTCCTGGTGTTGTATAGATGCGACTAATAGTTAAGCCTTTGCCCTTAATCGTGTTATGAGCTTTGACTTTGACTGGTCGGTTAATAACCGTCTCTGACATATGTGTTTCCCCTATTTCTTTAGTTGTTGCTCTTAATTTTTTGCATGTGTGTATTACTTACTACATTTCGTACTGGGGAATTGCTTTGACTTGCTGAGGAATTACTCGAAGGCAGAGCTCGCAGTAAAGCGATCTCGCCTTCGAAATCTTCAAGGGAGGCAAAGTTACGGTATACAGAGGCATAACGTAAGTAAGCGACCTCATCGAGATCTCGGAGTGGCGCAAGGATTGCCATTCCAACTTCTTGTGCTTCGATCTCGGCTTGACCTGTGGCGCGAAGAGTCTCTTCAACTCGTTGTGCCAATAGAACAAGATCATCTTCATCAACCGGGCGTCCCTGGCATGCTTTGCGCACACCAACCAAGACCTTCTCGCGGCTAAATGGCTCAGTTGCCCCACTTCGTTTGATGATGTTGAGCAGAGCTACTTCTTGAGTTGAAAAACGTTGGCCACATTCCGGGCATTCACGGCGACGGCGGATCTGTGTGCCATCTTCGACCGGGCGAGAGTCGACGACGCGTGAATCATCATGTCGGCAGAACGGGCAAATCATCTCGGCGTGTCTCCTTTCGAAATACTCAGTATTTTCACAATTAGATGTAGAGAGCCTTTGTGTAAAAACCCATCAGTAGCGCTTTTTTCACTACTTATGGAACTTTATCACGGTTTGACCCCTACATATAGTGGAAACCATAAAGCAAGTCTTGAGGGTTTTTTGGGAGGCGGCGAGTAGAACTTTCTTCGCGTGTCGTGTCGTAACTAGCTACTCAAATTTATTTGACGGGAATTCGAAGCCTTACCCCTGCTTGCACATCAACGCTCTCCAAGGAATTTACAGTCACGATCTCATTGACCAAAGCGCGAACATCGCCGCCATCGGCGAGCGCGCTAGCAAGAGTCCAAAGGCTCTCCCCTGGCGCAACAACGACGGTTATGAAGTGAGCTGGACCTGCTGGATTTTCAACACTGCCTGCTCCTGCCTTCATGGCAAAGCCAGAGGCCATAAGAACAGACAGGGATAAAACCACGAGGGTGCGCGCTAGACGACCTCGGCGAGTCAGATGACTTGCAGACGGATTGATCGAAGTAGCTGAAAAACCTTGATTTGTAAGGGTTATTGCACTCATGGTCTTTATCTCCTGCTGGTACTACCTTGGGGAAGGTATTCGAACACTTGTTCGATATACCTAAGTAAACACCACACCACTGACAAAAAGCAAGTGAAATTCGAACATATGTTTGAATTATTTCCAATTCTGCCCTACCCTTCTTCCATGGCTAAAAAAGACTCCGCCGCTACAGGCGCTTCGATCACCCAACTCCCCGACGGTCCTGAAGGTGCCCATGGCCTGACCCCGCGTCAGCTCGCCATCCTCACCGCTATCAAAGAGGCAGTCGATACCAATGGCTATCCACCTAGCATGCGCGAAATCGGTGCATCAGCTGGCCTTACTAGCCCCGCCTCTGTGAAATACCAATTAGAAATATTGGAGAAGAAAGGTTTCATTCGTCGCGATCCAACACGTGGTCGCGCCTTGGAAGTTTTATTACCAGGAGATAAAACAGCAGAGAATTCAACACCGGTAGATGCAACTAAATACATTCCACTCGTTGGTCGTATTGCAGCAGGTGGACCAATTACTGCAGAGCAAGAAATTGAAGAGACATATCCGCTGCCAGAATCCCTTGTAGGTAGTGGTGAATTGTTTATGCTCAAAGTTGTCGGCGATTCAATGATCAATGCTGCAATATGCGATGGTGACTTTGTTGTTATTCGCGCGCAGAAAGATTGCAACAAGGGCGAAATCGTTGCTGCAATGATTGATGGCGAAGCAACTGTAAAAACTTTCTCACGCAAAGATGGTCACATCTGGTTACTGCCAGCAAATGATGACTTCGCGCCAATCAATGGTGATAACTGCGAGATTCTAGGAAAAGTTACAGCGGTCCTTCGTAGCCTTCGCTAGTTATTTCTTCGTGTAGCCCTTAGGGCACACAGGCTTTACATCAGTTACTTTCACTGTTGCCTTTCCTTTAGCGCACGTAATAGTTATTTTCTTGGCAGACGGTTTAGCGCTGGCTTTACTTGTTGCCTTCGTCGTAGCCTTCACGGTTGCTTTTGCAGTCGCTTTTGTTGTTGCTTTCGTCGTCGCAGCTTTACTTGGAGCAGCGCTGGCTTTAGTTGTTGCTTTCTTACTTGGCGCAATTGTTGAACATGTAACTACTGATTTCGCACCCTTTTTTGCAGGTAGTTCAGTTACACATTTAAGACTTGGTTTAGTCTCAGTAGATCCTTTTGGATACGTTGTAATACATGTAACTACACCTTTTCCACCTTTTGTTACTGGTTTAGCCGTTGTACAAACAACACTTGGTTTGGCAATTGGTGACACACTATTACTTGCAATCACAGCACTAGGTGAAGGAGATGGTGATGGAGATTTACTGGCGCTAGGCGATGGTGAAGGAGATCCACTCGTACTTGGACTAGCTGAAGGCGATGCCGATGCTGTTGCAGTATCTTCACCGCCACCAAAGCCACCGCCGCCGCCTCCAAATCCCCCACCACCACTTCCAGATGTTGATGACGAAGATGGTGATGCTGTTGGTGTTGGAGTTGAAGTTGCCGATGCAGTCGCAGTTGGTGTTGGCGATGCACCTTCGTCATCGGCGCTTGTAATAGTTACTTCATCTGATGCCGTTGAAACGCTACCTGTTGCACTAATTGCAGTGAGTGCAGTTACCGTAAATATCGCACCCACGCCTTGATCTAAATCTGTGAACTCAATTGACGATGCACTGCTAGAAGCAGAGATGCTCTTTCCGCTATTTGTCTCTGTAATGACGTAGGAAGTAATAGAGGAGCCGCCATTTTCATTTCCAACTAACGCAGTCCAATTTACTGTGGCAGATCCGACATCTGGAATCGCAGTTGGCTTATCAACACTTTTTGGAGTGTTGCGATTACCGCGTAGGCAGTTGCGCTCTCTTCTTCATCCCATGTCACAGTAAGGCTTGCATTCAAATATGGGGCATCGGTACTGGTTCTGACAACTACATTTGTCGGTACACCCAAGACTGCCGAAAAACTCATCTGCGGAAGAATTATCTGCACACTTATAAGAACTAATATGAACGATAAACCAAGGCGTAAAAATCTTTTCATTAGGTAAGAGTGATTGTCTTGCCTGTATAGGATCCAGAGTTAGCAACTATTGATGTGGTTCCTGTTGTAGGAGTTGCAATAAATGGATTGACAGCGTTGAGCGTCCAAGAAACTGTTGTATCCAGATAGAACTCATAGCTTCCATCGGCTCCAGTTACAGTGCTTACCTTGGTTAGACCATCAGATGATGTGGCAGTGATTGGAATATTGGCTAGCAACTCGCCGGCAGAAGAGACCACTGTTCCAGTTACGTTTCCTGCACCCATAGTTATTCGACCTACATTAGATGTAAAGGTTGCACCAGTTGAGGCAGTGACATTGCCACCTGAGACGGTGAAGTAGATGGTTTTTTCGACACCCTTAGATTTACCTGGATACAAAATCATTTTGTATTGCTGTCCTGCAGTGTTATCTGCAAGGAATAGTGCACCTCTACCTTGATCATTGAGATAACCATCGGCAGCATATGAATATGAAGCACCAGAGCCTTGTTGAATTTCAAACCAGCCCCAGGCATTTCCAGTGCCTTCGCGGTCATAGACAACAAAAGTCACATTCGGTGAATCAAAAGTAATAGTTATCTCGGCATGCGTTGTCGTATTGAAAGATGCGATGTCGTAGACCTTGGGCGAGTAGCGTCCGTAATACTGACCTGATGGATATGCCGTAATTCGATATCTAGTTCCTGATACAAGGCCTAACCCAGCTTGGCCAAGTTCGTTAGTGTCATAACCACTCTCACTTATTACTGCGCCGCTGCCATTGAGTTCTTGAACTGATAACCATGACCACTTATCAGGCAATCCGACTCCGCCGTTGGTTGGAATCCGAACAGTTACTTTTGAATTAACAACACCTAATGCAACATTTCCGATATCGCCAACGGTGGTGAAATAGGTAGAGACTGGAGTAAAGGTTGATCTATATCCAGGGTAGAGATTCAAGCGACATGAAGTTCCGCAAGTAACAACTGTTGATGTGTCAATATAAGCAGTCAAATATCCATCATTGTCAGTACTTCCACCAAAATATTGATTTCCATAATTGCCGTTGATCCACACATCTGAAAGTCCAGTACTTGAATTCAATGGAGAAACAACACGAAGCTTAAAATTAGGTTCTTTCATCCTTATCGTCATGGTGTCAGTACCGAATCCGCCCGAAACTACGACTCGATATTTACCCGAGTTCGTCGATCCGCCACCAGATTTACCCCACGATCGAGCAACAATGTCATACGTTCCATCAGGAACGGACATTGCAAACTTTCCTCTTTCATTTGAATTTGTTGAATATTCCCAGAGTTCTTCGCCGTTTCTTTCCCCACCGACGGCAATAGGAATAATCTGAGCCCATTGCACTGCTGCAGCACTTGTCCCCGACTGCAATACTGAACCCGATATCGCAGGACTTGTCAGAGCGAAAGAATACTGACCAGATACTGCAGTAACCGTTTCATTGCGATTCAGATTTCGGACAGAAGTAATAGCACCCGATGAAACGGTAATTGAGAATCGGCTCTGTGTGTAACTTGCTTGTGAGAGCCCACCTGGGTAAACCATCAATTCAAAATTGCCGTCTTCTAAGAATGTCGTGAAGGATCCGTCATAACTATTGAGACCTTGTCCCCATTTATAGTTCTTACCCGAGACCGCGTCGTCGGATACTTGATAAACGCTGGCATAGCTATCACTAATCGGCGCTCCCGCTGGAGTAGTGATACGGCCAACTAAATTTCCTTTTCGAAGATTTACATCGCAAACAACTGAAGTTGCCGTCTCGGATAGTGTGCAGTCATAGCGCTTAGTTTGAACAAAGCCACCGCTTGTATAACCCTTATTGCTATAGGGATAGACCTCAACTGTATAAGTACCTGGTAATACATTGAATGCAAACTTGCCACCATTGATCCATCGACCGGCAACGTAGTTATATCCATATTCATTTTCTTGCAGAATATTTACGCTCGCACCATAGTTAATGCGATCCCCATCCTCAAAGACTGTACCTGTCAAGTTGGAAACTGGAAGCTGCACAACGTAATACCCATCGGAATCAACAGTTAGTGCCTGACCCTTGGCATTTGTCATTGAGGTTACTGTGCCGGTTTCATCGATCACAATCTTAAGTTGCGTCGTCGCTTCGTTTCCTGTTCCCCATATATCAACATTGGCATTCCATGTTCCCGCACTGAGAGAAACTTTTGCCTGACCAAGTGGATTTACGTTAGCCCAGTCCCAATACTTTAAGGATTTTTTACCTGTGAATTTATCGAATTGATAGTTGAATCTGATGTTGGCAAACCTGTAAGCAGTTCCACCTTCGCCAAGTAACTTAATCTTGGTGTTATATGAAGCCAAAGTAATATTGCAAACAATCACTGTCGCGGTATCGGTAACTATGCAAGGCCCGCCTTCAGGTGTTAGCCCGCCAACAGTTCTGCCACCACCTGCATTTTCCTCATCAGCTTGGGCTTGAAATTTATAGGTGCCTGGATCTAGATAAAAAGCAAACTTTCCTTCGCTATTTGTATTTCGAGGCGTCGCCATTTGATCAGAGCCAGCATATTTCTCGTTACCATTATCTTGAATAACTTGAATATAATTTCCTGGTGATACACCTGTTGGTCCTCGTACAGTACCGATAACAGTTGGCGTGCGAAGTTTTAGTTGAAGCCCTGATGCACCGATTCCATTTGTAACCGTTACAGAAGTTTTAGCAGAATCAGCCTTTGTCATATCGTTCTGTGGTGCTTGTGCCCAAACATCATATGTGCCATCTTTATTCAATGTTCCTGCGAAAGCACCAGAGTCATCTGTGTTGAAGTATCGCCATTCGGGGCCAGATGTCCTAACACCTGTGTTAGGAATTGGAGTAGTCCCGTTTGGCGCTACAACCGTTCCAGCAATATTTGGAGCTTGGAGTCTAAGTGCGTAAACACCATTTGCGTCAGGTGTAACGACAGCACCAGTTACGAAATCCTTGACGGATGTTATGGTCGCGCCTGACATTTCAACTTTATACCGGCGATAAACACCATGACGATTCGAACCATCGGATGGATAAACAGCAACTACGTAATATGCATCTAAGCCATCAACAACTCGTAATGGAGATTTGTAGAGGCCGCCTGCTTGCTGACTGATGCCATAACCCTGGCCCCAATTTTTAGTTTGAAGTTCAACGTCAGCTCTAACATCTTCATAAAGATCCGCACCTGAAGTACTTTGAATCTTAAAAATGAAATTATCGACCGGATGATCAATATTGCACGTTGAGTTGCCTGATCCAACTGTGCATGTGCTCATTACTCCGGCTTTACCATTTTCGCTCGTCGTCATGACATAGTTGCCAGTATTTACCTTTACTGCATAACTTCCTCTTGAAGTTGAAGCAGATCGATAATTTGTCCATTGCTGCGTTGAAGAATTAAAGAAGCCTTGGATACTTATGTAACGATCCGTGGCTGCGACTCCACCAACACTGAGAGTGCCAGTGAGATTTGGAGTGCCAAGATTGACTGTATAAATCCCACCTGATGCGCTAAGTACTCCAGCGTCTTCATCCATGACTGAAGTAACGGTTCCGGATTCAACTTTGACAAGAATGGTTGCTGTAATTGCTGGTGGAGTTAGATTTCCACTTGGATTTACATAGAATCTGTATTCACCATCGCGTAACAAAGTTGAGGCGATACCTAATTCATTGGCGCTGAAGTTATACCAATTCCACTTACCGGCCGTTGGGTATCCATAAACATAAGAATTTGAATTAATCGCCCCATTAGCCTTTATCAAAAGCTTAAGATTTGGTGTAGCTAGTCGAATTCCTGAAAGTGCCGTAGCGGTATCTATGACTTGCAGGGTGTCATTGTCTGTAAAGGAAGATACTGTTCCTGATTCAACGCTGAATGAAAATTCACGACTTACGCCATCACGATCTGGTGAATACGAGCGAATTGATAACGTGTAGTCACCATCAACTATTGAAGGCGTGAATTGACCTAATTCATTTGCGCCGATACCAAATCCAAAATTTCGACCTGGAAATGATTGACCCTTGTTGAAACTCCTATTTATTGTGGCACCGACACCGCTAGTAAGTTTTGTTCCCGTCTTATCCAAGATTGCAAATGAGAGATTTGAGGCCGGGAACGCTATGTCACATGTTGTTGAAACACCAGCTGTTGCCGTGCAATTCTTTACTCCACCTACACCGCCATTAGGAACAAACATAACATCGTAATTTCCTGCAGGTATCATCAATGCGTACTTACCCAAAGAATTGATCCCACTTGAACCGAAATCAACTTGCTTATTCAAAACCGTATTCCAGATGCTATTTATATACCCTGTTGTTGCAACTCCATCGACACTCATCGTGCCAACAATGTTGGGAACATCAAAGGCCAGAACATATTTACCTGAAGCGTTGACCGTCAGAGTCTCTCCGCTAGCCTTACTAACCGATACAACAGTTGAACTTTCGATCAATACTGAATAAGTAGCTGATACAACTGTAGGACTTTCATTTCCAGTTGGATTTATCGTTACAAGATTTAGGCCATTAGGGAGATCCATACTTATCAAGCCTTCAGAACTTGAAGATGTGCTCACTTCACTAATGGTCCTTCCATTGCCATCGACTTGGCGGGCATAGGTGTACACATTCGGATCCGGATTCGAATTTGCATGAGCGACGGCAGAGAAATTCGGTCTTCCTAGTGCAAGTGGCACAACTCCCGAGACTGGTGCAATTACATTTCCGGTGACTTTATCGATTACACGACTAGCCACACCACTTGTTACCGAGAATGAATACGTTCGTCGCTGTCCGTCTATGGAGGCGCGACTTGAACTTACGATTACTTCATAATCGCCATCTTGAAGCGCAACAACGAAATCTCCATTATTCCAATTATTGAAATAATTGTTTTGAGGATAGGTTCCTAATCGACGAAATTCGACATTTTCGTAATCAGTAATCTTTACGCCATTAATGTCATTTACCGTAAAGGAGAAATTATTTGCAGGAGCAGTTGCATTACATGTTGTTGTTCCCGTCGCTGCCACTGTGCAATCAGTGGTGATGCTGGGTCCCCAATAATTTGAATAATATGGGACAAATGAAAGGAAATAAGATCCTTCAGGAAGGGCTAAACCATACTTCCCATCCCAACCTGGCCCATTCGAAAATATGTTTACACTGTTTCCAGATGTCTTATCAATTACTTGCCTGAAATATCCATATTTGGCAACACCACCTATTGTCAAAGTTCCCTGCACATTTGCCACTTTTAATGGCAAAACATAGAAATCACTTTGTGCCGTAAACGTTTCACCAAGAGTGTTAGCAATCGAGGTCACAACACCTGATGCAACAGTTGCGGTATAGCGAGCAGTAACAAAATCTGTCGAATTCGAATAGACATCTATATCAGTGGTGCCATTGAATAGTCGTGTAGAAATTTCAGCATTTGTGTCTCTGCTGATACATGAATTACTGCCACCGGTTCTGTTGTATAAACAGATACTTCCAGAAGTCGATGGTGATGAGCCCCCCATGACTCGCACTTTAAAATTATCTACAGGAATCGGAAGTAAATATCTCGGACCAGACAGTGAGACAGCTTCACCAGTTGTAATCGATGTCAGGGTGGTGACTACTCCACCGGCAATAGTCATTGAATAGGACGCATCGCTACGTCCGGTCCAATAGCGATTCATATCCTTATGTATATTTACACGGTAATTTCCATTTTGTAGTGAAACAGTCTCAGAATCTGTTCTATCAAAAATTGATTCATAATCCAAATATTTACCATCAATCGTTCTATAGATTGAAATACCGAGTCCAGATGAATTAACGAATGTGGTTAGTGTTTCACCCACTGCGCCGACTACTTGGAATGGAAAATTGCTCTCAGGGATTACTACGTCACATGTCGAAACAGAACCCGTTGTAACAACGCAATCTCCAGAAAGTCCACTGAACTTGGACTGCGATCCTGCAACTTGGATTTTATAGGTACCGGCTTCGAGTCCCAATGAAACGCTCTTATCGCTCAAATATGCTGGGTTGATTGTTTTTGTTACGCCATTAGGTGCGCTTATCCGAATTACATTGAATGCCTTCTTGGAGCCACCAATTGTTGATGTCAGATTGACCCCAGTGGTGCCAAGCGCTAATTGATAAACCCCGCTAATGGGTGCAGTGGAAATCGGAAAAGAAGTAACTGATCCAGAAGCATCGATGCGGAAAGTGTATGTGGCAGATGTTGTTCGCGAGATTGCCTCATCTGAATTTGGAAAGACTCTTACCTCATAAGTACCAAGAGGCAAATATGTATTCAGATTATCATTTGAATCAAAAGCAAATTCTTTTACTGCCCAGCCAACATCTTTATTGATCTCATTTGGATTGAGTACGAATTGAGCTTTATTTCCACTTGATGACATGCTATTCGAAATATGAAGCTTAAAATTTGGTTCGCGGACGGTTATGTTGATTTTGTCTTGATGTACCTCCCAATTACCACTACTACTTTTTATACTCGCAGAAACTTTGTAAACATAAGTTCCTGCATAATCCATGCTTGGTATAGTTATCAATTGGCGAACCCAGAATTTACCTACTCGAGGTTCAGCCGAAGAAAATTCAACAGTGTAGTTGTTTGGCTGATATGTAATGGCTCCATAGGATGCATCAACAGACATGACCGCAGATTTTGAATAACCAGCAGGCCACATATTCGGCGTCACTGTGACGCTCATACTTTCATTTACCGATGTTGAATAGAGAACAGCAAAAGTAGTGAATGTTGCCGTCTCTCCAAGTGCAACCGAAAAATTCCTAGATTCAACTGTGAGATACGAATCAGGCCCCCCGGCACTCGCTGGAGAGATCGAGAAAACGCACAAAGGTGCAATCAACACCGCAAGGATTATTTGAACTATCCGGTGGCGTATCTCTCCATAGCGCTCGTGAAAGGCCATGGGAAAACCCTACCCAAATGCCATCTTTTTAGGGCGGTGACTATCCAATTTTCACTGCATAAATAGGCTTACAAACTACGGGAAAGGGGTGATTTTTTTTGCTTACTTCACCAATAGTGACATGAACTCTTCTACTGGGGTCGCTTCAAATTTTGGGCGGTCTAAACAGAGATCTAGAATCTTTTTCTGTTGATCTGCTGGGAAAATTCTAGCTAAGTTGATTTTGAATTTTTCAATTAGCAATGGAATTCCCTCAACGCGACGGCGTGCATGTCCGATTGGATATTCAACAACTTCTTCACCAAAGATAGTGCCATCTGTGCAGGTAATTGTTATGGCATTTGCAATAGATCGTTTTGATGGGTCGTGATAATCAACTGTAAATGCAGGGTCTTCAATACAGACAATCTTTTCGCGAAGGGCGTCGATTCGTGGATCTGCTGCGATTTCATCTTCGTAATCACGAGCTGTTAGGCGACCAAAAATAAATGGGACCGCAACCATGTATTGAATGCAGTGATCACGGTCTGCGGGGTTGCCGAGTGGGCCCTTCTTATCGATGATTCGAATACATGCTTCGTGCGTGCGAATAGTTACCTTGGCAATATCAGATTCTGATTTGCCTGCAGCTTTGAGCTGAGCAAAGAGAGTCATTGCAGCCTCAACTGCAGTTTGTGAATGGAACTCTGCAGGGAAAGAGATCTTGAAGAGAATATTTTCCATAACATATGAACCGTAAGGGCGTTGGAATTCGAAATGTTTTCCACGGAAAAGTGAGTCGTAGAAGCCCCAAATCTTTGCAGTAAGTGCACTTGGATAACCCATTTCGCCAACGCGAGCCATGAGTGCAAGTCGTACGGCGCGAGATGTTGCATCCCCTGCTGCCCACGATTTACGTGAACCTGCATTTGGAAAATGGCGATATGTACGAAGTGCTTGACCATCAACCCATGCAAGTGAGACAGCGTTGAGAGTTTGTTCGCGAGTAAGGCCCATCATCTGTGAGACAACTGCGGTGGATGCAACTTTGACCAAAATAACGTGATCTAGTCCTACTTTGTTGAATGAATTCTCAAGTGCAATACAGCCTTGTATTTCGTGGGCTTTGATCATGGCGGTGAGAACATCGCGCATAACAAGTTTTTTACCACTACCAAATTCAGGGTTTTGCGCTATCCAATCAGCGGTTGCAAGAATTGCACCGAGGTTATCTGATGGGTGTCCCCATTCAGCAGCTAGCCATGTGTCATTGAAATCTAACCAGCGAATCATTGCGCCAATATTGAAGGCACCTTGTACTGGATCTAAGCGAAATGATGTTCCTGGAACTCGAACGCCTTTATCTACAACGATGCCTGGAACAAGTGGTCCCATAAGTTTTGTACATGCATCATATTCAAGGGCTTCAAGGCCGCAGCCGATAGTGTCCATCAAGCAATTCCATGCAGTCTCATACGCAACATCAGAGTTAATCTGATAATTCAGCGCATAATCAACGATATCGATAATTTCTTTATCGAATTCTTGTGCTGGCCTTGCGATGTGTGATGACACGAAGTTATACCTTTTCTTGTAGTTATCGGTTTGAAATAGGAACGAAAGCTAAATCTTCTGGACCTGTGTAATTGGCACTAGGGCGAATTATCTTGTTATCGATGCGTTGTTCAATAACGTGGGCTGACCAGCCTGTTGTTCTCGCAATAACAAAAATTGGAGTAAAGAATGCTGTCGGGATTCCCATTTGCTTATAGGCAACCGCTGAGAACCAATCCAGATTTGGAAACATGTTTTTGACATCCCACATTACGGATTCAATTCGTTCAGCAATCTCGTACAAAGCAGTTGACCCTTGGTCAACTGATAAGTCATGTGCAATCTTTTTGATAATTACATTTCGAGGATCTGAGACTGTATAGACAGGGTGACCAAAGCCAATGACAACTTCTTTACTAGCAACGCGTTCACGAATATCGGCCTCTGCTTGATCGGGATTTGCATAACGCTCCTGGATTTCAAGGGCTGCCTCATTAGCTCCGCCATGCTTTGGGCCACGGAGTGCACCGATTGCGCCAGTGATTGCAGAAAATAAATCTGAACCTGTTCCGGCAATAACTCGTCCTGCAAATGTAGAGGCATTGAATTCGTGTTCAGCGTAGAGAATAAGTGATACGTGCATGGACTTGACCCAGAGTTCACTTGCTGGCTTGCCATGTAATAAATGGAGAAAATGCCCACCGATGGAATCATCATCTGTTTCAACGGTGATTCGCTTGGCACCGTTAGCAAAGTGATACCAATAAAGAAGCATCGACGGCAGACAGGCAATGAGTTTGTCTGCAATTTCGCGCGCACCCTCTATTGAATGGAATTCATTTTCTGGTGTGACGCAACCAAGTGCTGAAACCCCTGATCGCATGACATCCATTGGATGCGCAGTTGCTGGAATTTGTTCCAAAATTGCTTTTACTTGCGCTGGAAGCGAGCGAAGTCCCTGTAATTTCTTTTTATACGCGGCTAACTGAGAAGCGGTTGGCAAAGTGCCATGAATTAGAAGGTGTGCAACTTCTTCGAATTCACATTGTGCTGCCAGGTCTGCAATATCAAATCCGCGGTAATGCAAATCGTTTCCACTTTTGCCCACGCTACATAGAGCAGTGTTGCCTGCAGTAACTCCTGAGAGCGCAACTGATTTTTTTGGCTTGAAATCTGCCATGAGGGAAATGCTCCTTATTTTTCTTCGCGATATTGATCGAGCGCTTTTTCAAATGCGTGATAATTGATGCGCTCGTATAACTCATCACGACTCTGCATTGAGTCAATAAGGCCAGATTGTGTTCCATCACGGCGAATAGTTTCGTAGACATTTTCAGCCGCTTTGTTCATTGCTCTAAATGCTGAAAGCGGATACAAAATCATTCCAACGCCAGTGGCTGCTAATTGATCACGCGTAAAGAGTGGAGTCAGTCCAAATTCGGTGATGTTGGCAAGGATTGGCTTCTTTACAGCCTGTGCAAATTTTTTGTAATCGCTAAGTTCAGTAATTGCTTCTGGGAAAACTAAATCGGCGCCCGCGCCAATATAGGCAAGGGCTCGATCTATGGCGCTATCAATGCCTTCATTGGCGATTGCATCGGTGCGCGCCATAATCTGAAAAGAATCATCTGTGCGTGCATCTACTGCGGCTTTGATGCGGTCAACCATTTCGCCCTTGCTAACAATTTCCTTATTAGGACGATGTCCACAACGCTTTGCGCCAACTTGATCTTCAATATGCATGGCTGCTGCGCCTGCTTTGATTAGATCTTTTACTGTACGGCCAATATTGAAAGCAGATGGTCCAAATCCAGTATCAGCATCTACTAATAAAGGTGTATCGCAGACATTAGTAATACGACGTACATCGACTAAAACATCTTCAAGAGTTGTAATACCTAAATCAGGAAGACCGAGAGAACCTGCTGCAACTCCCCCACCAGATAAATAGATTGCTTTATATCCTGCTCGCTGTGCAAGGAGTGCGTGATTGGCATTCATTGTGCCGACAATTTGCAAAGGTTTTTCATCGGCAAGGGCTTTTACAAAACGTGCACCAGCTGAAAGCGTGGTCATATAGGTAGTCTACACATTCAAACTAAGGGCTGCTAATGCGCCGTTGACGATTGAACCTGCATCAAGATCATGAATCTTATAAAGATCTTGAATTGTTCCTGATTGGCCGAATGTATCTACGCCCATTGCAACTTGTGGCATACCTAATGCTGAACCAAGCCAGGCCATTGCATGTGATGCGCCATCATGAATTGAAACAATTGGTGCGCGTTCTGTAAATATTGGACGAAGTGCACCAGGAAAAGATGGAGTGCTTGCAGTTCGAATTCCTTGTTTCAATGTGCGCTGCCAACTACCATACAAGCGACCAGGTGAAGTTATATCTACAACATGTGCGATTACCCCTTCACTTGCTAATTCTTTTGCAGCTTGTAGTACTTCAGGCATGACGGCGCCTGTTCCAACAAGGTGAACAACAGGTGCGTTTGTATCTTCAATTGTCACACCAGCAGTATTGCGCCCATCTACTAATCGATAAGCACCAGCTAATACTTGTGAGCGAAGAAGTGCTTCCCCTAAACGCTCGCGTGCATCATTGAATGGCATATGCCGGTTCCATAAGAACAACACCTGGCAATTCCATACCCACTGATGGAGTAATTGTTGACTGGTGCGCACCACCTTCTGGCGCAAGTGTTACACCCGAAGGAGTTCCAGTAATAATAAATTTCGCACCTGAGTAGACACTATAAATAAAGGCGTCAAGACCGCGTAGAACAAACGGGTCATACACAGTACCGATTGGAATAAGTGGTTGATTGGAATGATCGTATGAAAGTCCAAGCATTCCAAGGAGCATAAACAAATTCATCTCACTAATACCAAGTTCAATGTGTTGACCCGTTGGACCTTCAGCCCATTTGAGAATGGGATCTTCATTCCAGCGACGTAATTCTTTTGGATGAAATACGCCGGTACGGTTGATAAATCCACCAAGGTTTGTTGAAGTTGCAACATCGGGCGCTGTAGTTACAAGATATGGACGAATTGCCTCATCGCGACTAATTTCACTAAGAACACGACCAAATACTTCCTGCGTTGAAATAGTTCCGGTGCTCTTAACATTTGTTGTTATTGGAATTACCGCATTTATCTGGGCAACAGTTTCCGGGCGCTTGAGTTCTGCGCTGCGAAGTGCAAGAAATTTGCCAGCATCTGTTGTGAGATCAAAGCCATCCCATTCATTTTCTGGCGTGCGTCCTAATCCTTTGCGCAATACATTGATTTGTTCTGTAGACATCTGCGCTGAGTGATTGCGTGGGTCTCCTGCCATCGGCAGTCCCCAACCCTTTACTGTGTAGGCAAATACAACACTTGGTCGATCGGTTACGCCATCGCATTCTTGGAAAGTTTCAACAAGGGATTCAATATTGTGACCACCAAGGTCGCTAATGATTTCAAAGAGTTCAGTATCGCTATAACGCTTGAGGTGTTCTTCAACTCCCTTTGGTGCACCATCTAGAAAACGTGCACGCAAATCTTCAATCTTCTGACCATATAGCGATTGGTATTGCTCGTTTGGAATATCGTCAAACCATTGCTTGAATGATTCACTGCCGGCAACTGCAAAAGCCTTTTTGAGTTTAGAACCATATTTGACTTCAGCTACGTGCCAACCAGCTGCTTCAAATTGCGCGCGCCATTGCGCAATACGAATACCTGGAATCACGCGATCTAATGACTGACGATTGAAGTCGACAACCCACATAACATTTCCGACACCATCTGTTGCAGGATCTGCTACCGCCTCCCAAATGTTTCCTTCATCTAATTCAGCATCACCAATGAGGGCGATAAAGCGTGAATGTGGGCGTGCACCAAAGTGAGCATCAACATAGCGACGAGTAACTCCGGCAAATAGTGGAGCGGCTGCACCTAGACCAACAGAGCCCGTAGAAAAATCAACAGTATCGGGATCTTTTGTGCGCGATGGATAACTTTGTAATCCGCCAGCGCTTCGAAGTGAGGTGAGGTATTTCTTCTCTAAGTTTCCAAGTAAGTATTGAATGGAGTGAAAAACAGGAGATGAATGCGGCTTCACACTGACTCGATCATTTGCGTTGAGATGATGAAAATATAGTGAGGTCAATATTGAGATCATCGAAGCACTAGATGCTTGGTGTCCGCCTACTTTGATTCCATCTGTATTTGGGCGATCATGGTTTGCATAATCAATCATGCGAACCGTGAGCCAAAGAGTACGAGTTTGAATCTCTTCTAGAAGCGCTAAATCTTTTTCAGAAATACCCATGACTATTTGAGCTCTTTGCGCACCGCTGCAACTAGTGCCTCATAGTCAGCTGGAGTGTTATAGAGCTGTCCTGAGATACGCATGAAATATTGATTGCATGCTGTTGTAATTGGTACTTCGATTTTGTGAACTTCTGCAAAACGACGCTGTAGTGCAATGCAACCATCTCGACCGCCATCCATTTTATGAAGCGGAATAACACCGAGAGGTAGTTCTTCCTCGCGTAAATCATCTTTACCAACACCTAGTTCGGCCATCACTAAATCACGGCCATAACGCATACGTGCTGTGTTGGCTGCGCGCACTCTCTTCCATCCAATTGCAGAATAAAAATCAATTGCAGCAGGGGCAGCAAGCCAGGCGCTGAGGTCAACTGTTCCAAGCATGTCCCATGGCAATGGATAATTTTCGTGATCTTGCCAAGAAACAATCAGTGGACGCATTGCTCCATGCCAGCGGACTGCAACTCTATAAACACCGCAACCAAGTGGAGCAGATGCCCACTTGTGGAGATTACCAAACCAAAAATCTGCATCTAACTTATCGAGATCTAATTCGAAGTTTCCAGGTGTGTGGGAGGCATCAATTGCAATTGCAACACCACGTTCACGACAAAGGTCACTGAGTGCCTGAACTGGAAATGTGCGAGCAGTTGCCGAAGTTACATGGTCAACTACAAACATTCTTGTGCGAGGAGTTAGCGCTGCTTCAACGAGAGCCACAACTTCTTCATCTGTTGCAAGGCGTGGCACGACAATTTCAATCATCTTTCCACCAGCTGCTTCAACCGCGCGCTTTACCGCATACATCACTGCGCCGTACTCATGATCGAGGACTATTGCTTCATCGCCTGCTTTGAAAGGAAATCCGCGCATTGTTGTACTTGCTGCCTCTGTTGTATTGCGAACCAAAGTGATCTGTTCTGCCTTTTGATTTAGAAATGTTGCAACTTTCGCGCGAGCATCTTGAACTTCATTCATTGCATTTCGGGCAAAAAATTTCACTGTGTTGAGTTGCACTCTATCTTGAATCGCACGCTGTGCCTCTTGCACAATAGTTGGCACGGAACCAAAGGATCCATGATTACAGTGATGAACGCCCTCTTCTAACTTCCATGCTGACTTATATTCTTGAAGATCAAACTCCATGGTTATCCCTTCACAATTCCAGCAGAAAGACCCGAGATCATGAACTTGGACATCAATCCAAACATCACAACTGTTGGGATGATTCCGATCATGACCGAGGCTGCAAGACCACCCCATTCAATGTAATACGCACCAACAAATGAGCGCTCTGCCACTGGGAATGTCTTATTGGCATCAGAGTCAATGAGAACCATCGCCAGAAAGAGCTCGTTCCAGCACTGCACAAAAGCGAAGATAAATGTTGCAGCAATTCCAGGAAGTGCAACTGGGAATACAACACGGAAGAGTGCGGTGAAGCGGTTGCAACCATCGATTAGAGCTGCTTCATCTAGTTCAGGAGGGATTCGCTGCAAGAAACCTCTAAGCATGATTGTTGCAAAAGGAACCATGCCGCCTACATAACAGAATATGAGTGCGATAAGGGTATTGAGCAAGTGAACTTTGCTCAGCAATAAATAAAGCGGTGCTAGAGCAATAAGTCCTGGAATCATCTGGGTTACTAAAAAGACCAACATGATTTGTGCCTTACCCTTGAATTTATAGCGAGCAAGGGCATATGCCCCGAGCATTCCAATAAAGATCACGAATGCAGAGGCGGCGAATGAAACGATAAAACTGTTCTTAATATATGTACCAAATGCATATTGATTGAAGAGTGTGCGATAGCTATCTAGAGTCGAGTTTGCATGTGGGTAATAAAACTTTTTAGTTACTTCACGTACGGGACGTATTGAAGTCAAAAACATCCAATAGAGTGGAAATATTGTGAATACCAACCAGATTGCTAGTACAGAAAATTTCGTGGCCTTACCTAATGTCTTAAACATTAATTGCCCTCCGACTCTTTTTCAAGGCGGGTAGCCAAGAGATAAAAAATAGTGAAAACAAAGAGAACGCCGAGCATCATTAGGCCAAGTGCTGATCCACTACCCCAGTCTTGATCGTAAGTAATTTTCTGCACTAACCACGATGAGAGAATATGAGTTTGCTGGTTTGGTCCACCACTAGTCATTCCAAAAATGATGTCAGGAAAATTTGTAATCCAAATAATTCGAAGCAGAATAATCAAAATAAGCGTTGGGCGAATGAAAGGAATAATCACAAGAAAAAGAGATTTGGCTTTGCCGCAGCCATCTAGTTCGGCTGCTTCCAATATTTCATTAGGCACACCTTGTAGTGCTGCCAAAATCATGATTACGAAAAATGTTACTCCGTACCAAATATTTGCAATGATAACTGCAGCCATGGCCCAGTTAGCATTTGATAACCAAGGAATAGGGGTTTCAATGAGACCCAACTTGAGCATCAAGTCATTGAGAACGCCTAAGTTGTCATCAAAGATCCATTTCCAAACAAGACCCATAAGAAAACCGGATAGAGCCCAAGGTATAAAAATAATGCCTTGATAAAGGCCAGAAAATTTGAACTTAGATTTTAGGTAGAGGGCTAATCCGAATCCAATGAAGAATTGGAAGAAAAGCGAAACAGTTACCCATAGAACTGTATTTTGAAGAATGCGACGAAAAGCTAAATCTTTGAAAATTCCTCGAAAGTTCTCAAAGCCGTTATAGAAAATATTGCTCTGGTCAAAAAGCTTGTAATTCTTGAAAGACATATTTGCTGTTGCAAGTACAGGGTAATAAATAAATATCGCAACCATTATCAAAGCCGGTAGTAAGAACCAGAGTGGCGCAAGAATATTCTGAGCTTTCTTGCCATCTTTGCGCACTAACTTATGTACCGAGGCCGCCATTGCGGTATTTCTCCTGTCGCTAATTATTGAGAAACGATGTAGCGCGAACGGTGGCTAACTCATGAAGAGCTAGCCACCGTCCATAAACGCCTGAACTACTTATTCAGTGCTTATTACTACTTTACGGGATTGATGCACTTTGTATCCCAGAATGTTGCCCATTGCTTGAGCGCATCTGTTGTAGAAAGTGAACCTGCATACATTGCCTGCATATCCTTATCTGCTTGAGTGAAGAACTCACCGTAGCAAACCTGCGCAACATCAGAACCATCGAGCTTTAGCTCCTTTGGATCTTTACCGATCTTGTCGTAGATAGCCCATGCGCCAGTCTTGAAGAATGGATCAGATGCAGCTGTCTTTGTTACAGGTCCGACACCATATGCGCGAGCAAATGATGAGTGCTGTGGATCAGTTGTAATGAAGTCAAGGAAGTTAGTTGCGATGTTCTTGCACTTTGAAGATTGTGCAACTGACCATCCGCCACCACTTACATCTTGTGCTGCATAGCCTGTTGGACCCTTTGGCATTTGAGCCATGAACCACTTGCCACTATCGAATGGAGCATACTTCTCATCAACAATCTGGATAACTTCGTTATCCTGAATTAGATAGTTAGCTGTTCCATCAACGAAGCCTTGAACCATTTCTGGGTATCCCCATGCAACAGATGCTGCAGGTGATGCTTCTTTCCAGATCTTCATCATTAAATCAAGTGCATCTTTTGACTTCGCAGAATTGAACATGCTTGTCTTTGTGCTCTTGTTCCAGTATCCGCCTGAATTTAGATCAGGTGCGTTGTATGCACGGATAATAAAGATTGCTTGTGTGAATGATGCACGAGCTCCACGCATTGCATACATCGATGATGTTGCAGTGTTTGAAGACTTAGCAGCAAGAATGTCAGCCCATGTGGCTGTACCCTTCTTGATCTTTGCAAGTACATCAGGTGCTCCTGCAGCGATTGGTGCTGGACGAACGAAAGCAGCCTTTACGTAGTAACCATTTGGCACCATGTAAGTTGTGTTCTTTCCGTACAACTCTGCTTGGAACTTGGAGTAGTCAGTTAGACCAGCCCAGCCCTTTGTCTTTGAGAAGTATGGATAGATGTTAGCAAGCTGCTTTGCAGACATTGCCTGTCCCATGATTGCACCAGCTGGCTCAACAATATCTACGTTCTTTGCTTGTAGAAGTTGTGTGATCTTTGCTGCTGAATCTGCTTGTGATGGAGAAATAATTTCTACCTTCACATTTGGATTCTTAGCCTCGAATTGACGAGCATATGCATTGAGAAGTGGTGTACGAGCTGGTCCCGCGAAAAATTCGATGAGACGAACTGTTACAGGCTTAGCCTTTGTTGGCGTACAGTTCCATGTTGCATCTGCAGCCGAGCTAGTGCCCATTGTTAGAACGCTAATTGCGAGCGCAACTACAGTTACTGTAGCGATGCTCTTTCGTGTAGCGAGTTGCTTGATCAAATTATTCCTCCTATATAGATAAATATCCCGCCACCTGCTCGAGATTGAACGTTAGGTTATTGAAAAGTGCATTTACTTGCAAGTAATTTGCAGAGAGTTTAGGTAACTTCTCGATAACGATTGCGCCATAGGGTCAGCAGACTGGGTGATTGATTAGTACTCATTTTGTTCATTTCATGATTGAAAAGCGGAATCGAGCATTCTCAATCAGGGGAACTCCCAAGTAAAACTATTTTTTACTCATGCGTCGCATGCAACTCCATCTTTATCGCGATCAAGAGATGCGTTGAGTTCATAAAGTCCAGGATTTGTCGCTTTCCTTATTGGAGCAACTCCAGCTGCTTTTACGGCAGCGCAATTAGCAAATTTGAAGAGTTGAAGGCCGGTAGGAGTTGGAGATGAAAAAGTTGTTGGCGTTGGCGTTACTTTTTTAGTAACTTTTTTATTGAATACAACAGTTACTACGGAACTCTTACATTGCTTTACTTTTGAAGTAAGAAAAGCTGCCTCTATGCGATCAACACTTAATTGATATCGAGCTTTTATTGAAATCCAATCTGCGATGTATGTACATACTCCTTTAGGTGGAAGCCATTGCGATGGATCCTTGTCTCCCTTAGATCTATTTTGACCGAGTGATACTGCAACTAATGCACGGGGATCATCTAAATCATTTGCAAATGCCTGTCGCTGTGCCGGTGTCCATGCCCAGGCACCAGATTTCCAAGCCTCAGACAATGGAACTACGTGATCAATATCTAGTGCGGATGCTTTCGTAGTTCGAATTCCATCATATGGACTTAGCCATGCACCTCCTGTGAGATTGCAAGAATTTCCAATTGTTGGCTTTACTACTGCTTCTTGTATCAGTACTTCTTCACGTGTATTGCATCCATCTGAATCGGCATCAATCCACAATTTAAAGAGCGCTCGCTCATATCCACCTTCATAGTCGGCACCAATTGCAAGTTCAAAGTTCTCGGCATGGGCTTGTGGCAATGAAAGTAAGAGGAATATCGAAATTAGTGAGACTAATTTTTTCGACATTCTATTTCTTACGCTTTGTGCTTTCGCGCTCAATAAGGCTTGGCATAAAAGTTACGCTACGTGCTGGTTTTCCAGCAATTGCTTCTAGTATCAACTCACCCAGTAACTTACCGCCATCAAAAGCGTTGTAACCAATACTTGTCAATTGAGGATTGGTACTCAATGCAGTCGGTGAGTTGTCCATACTTACCAACATAATATCCTCTGGTACGCGTTTACCAAGTTCACGCAATTTCTCAAGAACACCAGTTGACATCAAATCACTCAATACATAAATTCCATCAATATCTGGATGCTTACTCAATAATTCTTCTGTAGCTTTGGCAGCACCTTCCCTAGTGAAATCACCCGCTTGTATTGCGCTCTTTTCAAAATGATAATCTATGCCCTCTAAATAGGAAGTAAAACCCTGAGTGCGATATTTTGATGCGTTAATGCCTTTACCGCCTGAAATTACTCCCAATCTCTCTGCGCCTTGTTTTAGCAAAAATTCGGCTGCAATTGAACCGCCCATCTGCTCATCACCATTGACGTAAGGGACTGGAAACGTGACCATTGAGAAGATATTGCTCTACTTGTCTGAAATGCTCGGAATCATTGATAAGAAATACTTGTTGATAATTTACTTTTGAGAGAGATGCATATACGCCCTCTAAAACTTGACCCCAGTAAGAATTCTGGAATAGATCTCCAAAATTCTCCCGGAAAACAACTCCGATTGTTTGTGTTGAACCTCCTGCAAGCGCACGAGCAGCAAGGTTGATTCGATAACCTGTCTTTTCAATAGCCTCATTAACTTTTAGAACAATGCGTGGATCAACATTGTCTACGTTGCGGACAACACGAGAAATAGTCGCTCTCGAATATCCAGAGACTCGTGCTACATCTTCAAGGGTTGGACGCGACGTCGTAGGCATGAGGAATAGTTTGGCAGATTAGGACTTGATAGCCCCGGCCATTACGCCGTTTACTAACTTTTCTTGGAATATGAAATATGCCGAGAACAATGGAACCGCTGCAAGTGTGAGAGCTGCCATAATCGCTGGAGTATTTGAGGCATATTGTCCTTGATAATCAAAAACAGTGAGGGGCAATGTTCGCTTATTGCTACTTGATGTGAGTACATATGCAAACAAAAATTCATTCCACAGTGCAACTGAATTGAAAATTACCACGGTTACGAGCGCGGTACGAGCTAATGGAAGATAAACCTTGAAGAAGACACGAGAGTGAGATGCTCCATCCACAATTGCTGCCTCAAAAAAATCTTTTGGAATTTCTCGCATAAATTGTGTCAAGATAAAGATTGTAATTGGAATGGCAAATGCAACATATGGACCAATGAGAGCGGCAAGCGAATCATAAACATGGAGCTTATTGGTCAGAATATAGATTGGAATCAGAGTTGTATGTTGGGGAACAATCAAACCTGCAACTACCGCACTAAAGATGATCGCATTTCCACGAAAACGCAATCGTGCAAATGCAAAAGATGCAGATGAAGCAATTAGGACAACGATGACCATTGATACAACAACGACAATAATGCTATTGAGCAAAGCTCTAAAATAGGTACCCTGGAGAACCAAGAGAAAATTTACTGGATCCCACTTGGCAGGTGGCTTCCATGCCGGAGAGCTAAATAACTCATTCTGCCCTTTGAAGCCAAAACCAATCATGAAAAAATATGGAACAAGCGCTACCAGTAACCATAGAAGCGCAACGATCCAGGATAGAACAGATAACTTTGGGCGGCGAAATGTATATACCTTTGGTATTTTCGCAGTGCTACGACTCTTCAACAGACTCATGCTTCACGTACCTTTCGCGTAGTTCTTGAAATAAATATCGCCGTCAGAAAGACAATAAGGAATAACGCGCTAGCAATTGTTGACGCATACCCAACGCGATAAGACTTGAATGCCATTTGATATAGATACGAAGCCATCACCTCTGTTGAGGATTCTGGCCCACCTGCAGTGAGTACCCAAATCAAATCAAAATACTTTAGTGATCCAATCGTAATTAGTGTTACAGCGGTGACGATTGCTCCCTTGATAAGTGGTATTTGAATGAATCGTGTGTATTTCCAATTAGTCGCACCATCAATTGCCGATGCTTCTTCAACATCACTTGAAATTCCATTCAGTGCAGCCAAGAAAAGCAGCATGTAATAGGGGGTGTATTGCCAACAGACAAGAAGGGCAACAGTAAAGATTGCGAGTTTCTTATCCCCCAACCAATCTTGCATAAGGAAATCGAGGTTCAACGATTGTAGAACTTGATTGAGCAGACCGTAATTATAGTCGAAAACTTGCTTGAATAGAATCGCAATTGCAACCGTTGACATCAGACCAGGAAAAAAATACGTCATTTTGAAAAAACGGAAACGTGTTCCACCTCGATAGAGCAGAATTGCTAGACTCAAGCCCAATGGTATTTGAATCAGTAGGGCAACAATAAGTAAAATAAATGAATTCTTGACTGATAGCCAGAACAGTGGGTCATGGATTAACTCATTCCAATTGGCGAAGCCCGCGTATTTTTGACTCTTATCTAAACCATTCCAATCAAAAAGACTTAGACGAAATGATTCAATGATTGGCCATATGAGATAAACGCAAAGAAGAATTATTGATGGACCAAGCATCCAAGCCAATGTTCGAAAATTTGGCTTGAGCGGGTCATATTTCTTTGACATTTATATTTTTCTGCTTCCGTTATGCATTGTGGAAATCTGAAACTACAACGAAGTGCCAAGACTGTTCGGTCTTGGCACTTCGCCTTGTGCAATTACTTACTTAGTCCAGAATTTTCTTGGCGAGCGCCTCTTGAGCAGCTGCCATCTTCTCTGGAGTTGTGCCTAAGCCCATGAGCTTTTGCACTTCATTCTTGTGGAGCTCACCGAACTCAGGTGGAAGGTACTGATCCCACCAAAGTTGTACGCCCTTTGCATTTGCAATCATTTTATTGAGTGCAATTGTGTTTGGATCTGTCAATGTAAGGCCCTTTACAGGTGGAATGCGACCTTCTGCAATACGAGCAGTTACTGACTTATCATCAATAAGATACTGAATTACTTTGAATGCATTTGCCTTATCTGTACAAGTTGAAGAGATGCTGTAGTAGTTATCTCCAACAGTTCCAAGAACGTTAGTTGCATCTCCCTTTCCACCAGGTACTGATGGGAATGGGAAGAATCCGAAATCACCAGTGCGCTTTGCACCAACAAAATCGCCATACAACCAGTTACCCATAAGGTACATAGCTGCTTTTCCACCAAGAAGTGGAGCAGCGCTTTGACCATTGTCGTAATTGAGACCATTGAATCCCTTAATGAATCCACCAGCCTTAACCATATCTTGAAGCATCTTTCCTGCTTGGATAAATGCAGGATCAGTAAATGATCCGCCTGTACGAAGTGCTGCCTTGGCAAATGCATCTCCGCCAATACGATCCGCTAAGTAGTCATACCACATAATTGATGGCCACTTTGAAGCGCCGCCAAGTGTGAATGGTGCAACCTTGTTCGTATTCAAAGTCTTTACGACTGTAAGAAGTTCTGGCCAAGTCTTTGGTGTCTTCAACTTGTACTTTGCAAATATTTTCTTGTCATACCAAATTACAGCAATTGAGCTGTTCTCTACTGGAATGCCATATGTTGCTCCACCGAAGGTCACGTTTGACCATGATGCAGGAACAAAGCGATCCTTATAGTTATCTTTCTTTAGATATGAATTCAATGGAATTACTGCGCCAGCTTTAACATATTCATTAAGCGGACCGCCACCCCATGAAGGGAAAATACAAGGAGCATTATCGGCGCCAACGGCTACCTTAATTTTGTCCTTGAATGCATCGTTTGCTATTGGTGAAACTTCTACTTTTACTCCAGGATTATCAGCTTGAAAACGATCCACAGCATCCTGAATGAGCTTTGGACCTGTACCTGATGACTGGATGTGCCAGAACGTAATCGGACCGGCTGCCTGTGCAGGAACAACTGCATATCCTGAGACGAGAGCAATGCTTCCGACAGCTGCCAAAAGAATTGAGCTCCTTCGATTCATGAACTTCTTCATGAATGACCCCCTTATTTCAATTCCCTGCACAAACCATTCGTGTATTTCACGCGGCTCACAGAGATAAGGGCAACATATGACCCAAATGAGAGAAATGCAATAGAGCGCTCTCTTGCTTTATTACAACGAATTGATAACAATCTCCTCCTGAGCGTATATTTCGAGAGAGCGCGCTCACAAATCACCTACAGATGTAGGCCCTAGCCAAAGGAACACAATGACAAATCCAATCGAGCGTCCCTGGACTGATACAAGCAAGAGCCCTGAAGATCGTATTGCTCTGCTGATGGCTGAGATGACACTTGAGGAGAAGATGGGTCAGCTGGGCAGTATTTGGTATGAGTTCGCATTATTTGCACCTGCGAGTGAAGACAAGGAAGAGTCTCTTGTAGATAACGTACCTATTTTTGAAAAAGTTGCTCAACCACTTACATGGGAGGCAGCAACAAAGAATGGCCTTGGACAATTCACACGTGTATTTGGAACTAAGCCAATTGCAGCAGCTGATGGCGCTCGCAAAATTATTGAATGGCAGAAGCGTTTAGTAAAAGAAACGCGACTAGGAATTCCAGCAATTGTTCATGAGGAATGTCTGACTGGATTTACAACACTGGGGGCTACTTCATTTCCCACACCGCTTGGTCTTGCTGCAACATTTGATGAAAAAGTAATTGAAAAAGTTTCTGCAGCCATGGGTAGAGATATGAAATCTGTTGGTGTGCATCAAGGCCTCTCCCCTGTTCTAGATACTGTTCGCGATTACCGATGGGGACGCGTTGAAGAGACTATGGGCGAAGATCCATATCTATCTGCCGTTGCAGGTACTGCATATGTAAAGGGATTGCAGTCTGTTGGAATCATTGCAACTCTCAAGCATTTCTTTGGTCACTCATCATCACGCGCTGCGCGTAATCACGGCCCGGTTTCAATGGGATGGCGCGAAATGTATGACTTCATGTTGCCTCCCTTTGAAATGGCAATTCGCGAAGGTGGCGTCAAATCTGTAATGAACTCATATACAGATGTTGATGGACTTCCATGCGCAGCAGATCCAAAGATATTTACAACTATCCTGCGCGATGAATTGAACTTTGATGGCACCGTTGTCTCTGACTACTGGGCTATTAGCTTCCTTGAAGTAATGCACCGCGTAGCAGAGGACGAAGTTCAGGCAGGAGCACTTGCCCTGATTGCAGGCATTGATGTGGAATTGCCAGCAACTCGTTGCTACAGCGATGGCCTAGTGGCACTTATTCGCGCAGGAAAATTTGATGAAAAATTCTTAGACAGAGCCCTCATTCGCCATCTCAATCACAAATTAGAACTTGGACTTCTAGATGCTGACTGGACACCTGAGCGCGATATCACTGCGGATTTAGCAACGGTGAATTTTGATTCTGCAGCAAATCGCGCTGTTGCATTAGAGGCAGCGCGTGAGAGTGTGATTCTTCTATCTAACAAGGATTCATTCTTGCCGATTACAAATTCCCCAAAGAACATTGTTGTTGTCGGCCCATGTGGTGACGATGGTGGCGCATTCCTAGGTTGCTATTCATTTGCTAATCACGTTATGGCTATGACACCTGGTTCTGGTTTAGGTATTGAAGTTCCTTCAATCAAGAGTGCAATTGCGACAGCCTTCAAGGGAGCCAATGTTACTTCTGTTGTTGGATGCCCTGTAAAAGATTTCGATACTTCAGGAATTCCGGCTGCACGTGCTGCCGTCGATAAAGCTGACTTAGCAATTGTTGTAGTTGGAGATCGCGCGGGCCTCTTTGGTCGTGGAACTTCTGGTGAGGGTAATGACGTTGCAGATCTGACACTTCCTGGCGCACAAGGTCAGCTCCTTGATGCATGTCTGAACTCAGGAACTCCAGCCATTATTGTTTCTGTATCTGGTCGTCCGTATGCGATGGGTGATTATGCAGATCGTGCCAAGGCCATGATTCAAGCATTTATGCCAGGTGAAGAAGGTGGCACTGCCATTGCAGAAGTTATCAATGGAACAATTTCGCCAAGCGGTCGACTTCCTGTTGAAATTCCAACAAATGTTTCAGGTCAGCCATCTACGTATTTACATCCAAAATATGGCCAACCAGGACTCAATATCAGTCCCGTGGATTCGATTCCATTATTTACATTCGGTCATGGACTGACTTACACAACATTCAAGTACTCTGAATTAACGCTTAGTACCAATGAAATATCGACTAATGGAAAGCTCACCGCTTCATGTTCAATCACAAATTCGGGTGCTCGTGAAGGAACTGAAGTTGTACAGCTCTATTTCGAAGATCCTGTTGCAGAAGTTGCTCGCCCCATCATTACCTTGTTGGGTTTCGATGTTGTGCGCATCATGGATGCTGGCGAAATTGTTCTCAAACTTGGATCATCTTCAAGTGATATCAAGTCGAGCAAGAGCCTCAATGTCTCTGGTTCAAAGCGCGTAGTGCCACATGATCGTGTGCTTCGCACTCCAGTTTCGATTGGATAGCCACTTTCCGCTTTAGACTCTCGGTATGAGTCATTTCGAAAAAGCTCGCCGCTCTAAGGGATGGTTAGTTCTCCTTGCCACAGTTGTTGGCCTTGGCGTTGGCGGATATACATATATTCACCGCGCTGTTTCGCAACAGCTCTATGTAACTAATTGCGACACTGTTGATTACAAACCCGATGCCTTACTCAAGTTCTGTGCCGATGGCGGTGTTGGAATTTGGGAAGTTGAGTGGACACAGTGGAATAAGGATGGCGCTGAAGGTACTGGGAAATATGTTGCAAATAACTGCGATCCCAGCTGTGTTGATGGAACAATTTTTACTAATAAAAAATCTCTCACCTCGCACACGTACGAGATAAGAGATTTTGTTGGTAGCCCCGAAGGGATTCGAACCCTCGTAGCTGACTTGAGAAGCCAGAGTCCTAGGCCGCTAGACGACGGGGCCATAGATCTTCATATGTAAAGTGTTTACATACTTAGACATAATTTCCTAGAACGATATGTAGTTGTACTTCGCTTTCGCTGGGGTACCAGGACTCGAACCTAGACTTACTGAACCAGAATCAGCAGGGCTGCCAATTACCCCATACCCCAATAGTGCAGGCGTAAGAATACCGTAAAGATTAGAGTGCAAGAGCCTGCGAGATACGGGCTAAAGATGCATCTTTGCCGAGTAATTCCATTGATTCAAATAGTGGTGGTGAAATGGTGCTACCAGTTATTGCAATACGAACCGCGCCAAATGCAATACGTGGCTTGAGTCCCATATCTTCAATCAAAGAAGAACGTAGTGCGCCTTCGATTGAATCATGGCTCCACTGAGTGATTGGTTCCAATTCCTTGAGTGCACGCTTGAGAACACTCTTCGATGCATCATCTGTAATCTTTGAAACAGAATCTGCTTCTACTTCAAACTTTGTGACAAAGAGGAATTTGAGCATCTGTGGGATTTCACTGAGCATAATGATGCGCTCTTGAATTAGTGGAAGCGCTTTCTTTACAAGAGCAATCTCTGCATCGGTGCCAGTGATGACCTTCTCTTTTGTAAGAAACGGCAGTGACCAAGTGAGAAATTCATCAATAGTGAGGGCTCGAATCTTGTCACCGTTGATTGCTTCAAGTTTCTTCATATCAAAGCGAGCAGGTGAAGAGTGAACCTTTTCTACTGTGAAGAGTTCGCAAATCTCTTTCATTGAAACATTCTCACGATCGTCCCCTGGTGACCAGCCGAGAAGTGCTAAATAGTTACAAATAGCTTCTGGCAAGAAACCTTTATCTCGATACCAAGCAATTGAAACCTCACCGTTGCGCTTTGAAAGTTTTGCGTTGTCTTGGCCCATAACGAATGGCAAGTGTGCAAAGAGTGGATAGTCAGCCTCTGCGACACCCATTGCTTGATAGACACGAATCTGGCGAGGAGTGGATGAGAGTAAATCTTCTCCACGTAGAACATGCGTTACTTTCATTAAAACATCATCGACTGCAACAGCGAGCGTATAGAGAGGCGAACCATCGCCTCTCACCAATACAAAGTCCGGCACAAACTTGTGATCAAAGGAAACCTCACCACGAATTTGGTCAACAAAAGTAGTTCCACCATCTGGCATACGCATACGGATTACTGGAATTCGACCATTATCTTTATGAGCAGCAATTTGGTCAGCACTCAAATCTCTACATGTTCCGTCATAACCAGGTGCAACATTTGCTGCGCGTTGCCTTTCGCGTGTTGCTTCCAACTCTTCTGCACTGCAATAGCAGTGGTATGCATCTTTTTGATCAAGGAATTTCTGTGCCCACATTGCATAGATATCAAGACGTTGTGATTGCAAGTAAGGACAATTCTCACCACCAACTTCTGGGCCCTCATCCAAATGCAAACCAAGCCATTTCAAAGTATCAATTGCCGCTGCAATATATTCATCAGTAACGCGAGTTGTATCGGTATCTTCGATACGGAAAAGGAATGTTCCACCGGTATGGCGCGCGTATGCCCAATCGAAGAGTGCGGTGCGAATATTTCCAACGTGGAGATCACCTGTTGGCGATGGTGCGAAACGAACTTTTACTTTCTTACTCATCGCTTACTCACCTTATTTGTTAGCTCGCCAAGTCCCTCAATTGCCATTGTTGCATGTCCTCCAGCGACCATTGGACCAATTCCAGATGGCGTACCCGTCAAAATAACATCGCCAGGAAGTAGCGTCATTACTTGGCTAATGAAAGCAATGATCTCAGGCACCTTGAAGAACATCTCACCAAGTGTTGATGACTGCTTTATTTCTCCATTGACGGATGCAGTTATTTTCTGAGTACCTGGTACAAAGTCAGTATCTATCCAAGGACCAATAGGACAAAAAGTGTCGAAGCCTTTAGCGCGAGTCCATTGTCCATCTACTTTCTGTAAGTCGCGGGCAGTTACATCATTTGCAATTGTGTAACCAAAAATCACATCATTGACACGCTCTTGCGGCACATCCTTACAAATTCGACCAATAACAATTGCTAATTCTGCTTCATGATCTACGCGCTCAGACATCTCTGGCCACACGATTGTGTCGTTAGGACCAATAACTGATGTGTTTGGCTTGAGAAAAATAACTGGCTGATCAGGGACAACTCCCCCCATTTCTGCTGCATGGTCTGCGTAATTTTTTCCTACGCAAATTACTTTGCTACGAGGAATTACAGGGGCAAGTAAGCGAACTGTTGAAAGGGCAACAGTTGCTGCAGTCTTTTGAATACCTTGATAAATCGGATCGCCTGTTATCACAGTAATAATGTCCTGATCGAGCACGCCAAAGAGCGGATCAGTACCTAAACCAGTATCTGGACCAGGTGTAAATCGGACGATGCGCATTCGGCAATTCTATCGGCCTAATTGCACTATGAGAAATGAAGGCTATAAAGCGACGATATTTCCGTTAGAAGATAGATAAAAAATTGAAGCACGCGGTGCATACTCTCTAATCAACTGAGTTGGCGCAGTTATTTCGCCTGTATATACAACGCTTTCAATACCTGTGATTTGTGAGGCGAGTGCAACAGTAAAAACCGCTTCTAGGGCATTTAGTTGTAATGAATTAGTTTCAATATTTATAGCTACATATGTACGCCCAGTTGTATCTCGAAGAGCTGCAGCTTGTTGAGCCCCACTTCTCTTCAGAGTGGCACTTGCCAACGTTGCAAGTTTTGCATCTTCTGGATTTTCAAAACTACTCATGATCTTCAACCTCAGTTTCGAGTCGTTCAATGAGAACACTGCTAATTCTACGACGACGTCCCAATGGGCGCTCCGAAGTAATTGACCAACCGTGCATAGATATCGTGCTTTCAGCAATTGGTACTCGGCCTAATTTTTGAGCCATGAGGCCACCAATAGTGTCTACATCCTCAAAATCTTCTTCAGAAATTTCAATCTTCAATTCATCAGCTAAATCTTCAATATGCAGAGTTGCCTTCGCTCTGGCTTTATCTTCTGTTAGCCAAGTAAAGGCCTCTTCGCCATCATCGAATTCATCAGCAATTTCACCGACAATTTCTTCCAAAATATCTTCGATTGTAATGATGCCTGCAGTTCCGCCATATTCATCAACCACGATTGCAAGGTGGATTTGATCTCTCTGCATTTCGCGCAATAAGTCATCTGCCATCTTGTTTTCAGGAACGAAAGTTGCTGCGCGCATATGCTGCTCAATCTTCTCACTCTGTTCAGCATCATGATGATCCAGGGCGCGCCGAGCTAAATCTTTTACATATGCAATACCAATAATTTTGTCGATGTTTTCACCGACTACTGGAATTCGTGAATATCCAGAACGAAGAGCGAGTGATAAACCTTGGCGCAGTGACTTATCTTTTTCAATCCAGACCATATCTGTGCGTGGCACCATAAGTTCACGCACCAAGGTGTCCCCTAGTTCAAATACTGAGTGAATCATTTCGTGTTCATCTGATTCCACTAAGCCACGTTCATGTGCTTGATCCACTAAATCTCGAAGTTCAGCCTCAGATGTAAATGGCCCAGATCTAAATCCTTTACCTGGAGTTATCGCATTACCAATAGCGATAAGTAATTTTGTAACTGGGCCAAGGATTGCCGCTAAGAATGATGCAACAATTATTCCGCTTCTGGCCCACTTATGTGGTTGTTGGCGACCAAGTGTGCGAGGGCCAACACCGACAAATACATAGGAAGCAATGACCATTATGAAAACAGTAAGAGCCATCGCTTGAGCAGATGGGAAATTTCGCAGCAAGATAACTGCCAAAAGAACTGTAGCTGTTAGTTCACAGAGTTTGCGGACCAAGAGAATTACGTTGAGGTATTTTGCGGGATGTTGAGAATACTTCTTGAGTAATTTTCCGCCGCGCTTTGTTTCAAGCTCATCGATAACAATTCGTGAAATTGATGTGAGGGCAGACTCGCTGCCCGCCAAAAAGCCCGCGAATGCAAGTAAAGCAATAATGCTAACAATTGCAATGGGACTCATGAGCTCTTCCATTTTGCGACGATTGATTCCTGTAGTTCAAACATGATGAGTTCATCTGCTAATTCAACATGGTCATAACCCAAAATATGTAGCAAGCCATGTGTAGCAAGAATAAATATCTCGTGCTCGACACTGTGCCCGCCACTCTTTGCTTGCTCAGCAGCAACTCGTGGACTTATGACAATATCTCCAAGAGTTACGGCCTGCTCTTTTGAATCGGGCAAATCCATAGGAAAAGAGAGAACATCTGTCGTACCTTCTTCGTTCATCCACTTTATGTGCAGCTTTGTCATCTCTTCATCGTCGACAAAAACCATATTGAGTTCGCAATCAACGTGAAGATCTAATTCTTTGAAAGCAAAGCTCATGAGTGATTGCATCTCGTTGGCTGGCACCAAGAGACCTGAAGTATTTGTTATTTCTACACTCATAATTAGTTGCGAATTGGGCGAACCGCTTGGCGTGCATCATCAAATACTGCATACGCCTTGACGATATCTCCAATAAGTCGGTGCCTGACAACATCTTCTGCAGTGAGTTCGAGAAAAGCGATGTCATCAATCTCTTTGAGAATATCTCTAATAACGCGTAGTCCAGAGTGCTGACCATTAGGTAAATCAATCTGAGTCACATCGCCAGTAACAACCATTTTTGAACCAAAACCAAGGCGAGTCAGAAACATTTTCATCTGTTCAGGGGTGGTGTTCTGTGCTTCATCCAAAATGATAAATGCATCGTTGAGCGTACGTCCACGCATATATGCCAAAGGAGCAACTTCAATAACGCCTGATTGAATCAAGCGAGGTATTGATTCAATATCAATCATGTCATTGAGTGCATCGAAGAGTGGTCGTAAATAGGGATCAATTTTCTCTGTGAGAGTCCCTGGAAGAAATCCTAATTTTTCTCCTGCTTCAACTGCAGGTCTTGTCAAAATAATTTTATTGACTTTCTTCTGTTGCAGAGCAGATACAGCCATAGCCATCGCTAAATAAGTCTTACCTGTTCCTGCTGGACCAATTCCAAAAGTAATTGTGTTCTCTTCAATTGCATCGACATATTTCTTCTGATTTGCTGTCTTTGGTCGAATAGTGCGACCACGATTACTGACGATATTGAGTGAAAGTACTTCGGCTGGATGTTCTTGAGGAATCTGTGCCAACATTCCAATTGAACGAGTCACTGCATCGGCATTCAAAACATTTCCTGAACGGATAACAACCATCATCTCGATGAATAAATTCTCTAATATTTGGCAATTAACATGAGCACCGCGAAGAGTGATTTCGTTTCCACGAACGGTGATGTTGACTAGCGGGAATGCAGCTTCAATGACTCGTAAATTTTCGTCATGAGGACCGATCAAGGCAACCATAGGAATGGCATTAGGTACGGTGATCAGTGTGCGCTCCATTGGATGTAAATCTATCTTTAACCGGGTGGCCAAGCCAGTGCACGGCCACCTAGAAGATGCATGTGAGCGTGGAAAACGCTCTGGCCAGCCTCGGCTCCCGTATTGAAAACGGTTCGATAGCCGCCAAGCCCACGTTCGATAGATAACTGCTCTGCCACTTTGAATAGTTCGGCAGTAATTGTTGGTGACGCCTTTGCAAGTTGGGCACCATTTTCAACATGGAGCGTTGGAATGATAAGAATATGAGTTGGGGCTTGTGGCGCGATGTCATTGAATGCGACAACGTTCTCATTTCTAAAAACAATATCGGCAGGAATGTCTCCCTCAATGATTTTACAGAACAAACATGTGGGATCTAAGGACACGTCTTTACCATACCTGTAACTTTGCACAGAGAGCTGAAACTGCCGCAATTCCTGCATGCGCAGAACGCAATACTGGGCGACCCATTCGAGAAAGCATCGCACCAGCATCAGTAAAGCGTGTTAGCTCTTCATCGGTTATTCCACCTTCTGGCCCAATGATGATGACAAGATCAGCAATACCTAAGGGGAGCTTTAGTTCACTCAATGCACTAGGTGCGCTCTCATGGAAAACGACTGTGCAACTGGATTGCTTGATGAGTGCGCAGATTTGTTCAGTACTTGCTGCATCTACAACGTGTGGAATTCGCAATCTACGAGATTGCTTACTAGCCTCCCTTGAAGTAATTGCAAATTAATCGCTTCCTTTACCGATGCTTCGACTAGATGTCCAAGGAATAATCGTGTCGACGCCAGCTTCAGTAAGTAATTCAATTGCCTCTTTTGCTCGATCACCTTTAGGAATTGCTTGAACAACAGTAATAGAAGTTCGTAGCGGTTCTTGAAAACCAGTTGAAAGAACTTGAACTTCCAGTGACTTCTTCTTCACGGCAAATACTTTTACTTCGGACCAAGCACCTTCGCCATCGCTGAGCATAAAAACTTCACCAGCCGTCATACGTAAAACACGTACAGCATGATGGGCATCATCACCATCAAATTCATAAATTGCACCAGTACTTGTTGGCAGATCATCAACAAAAAATAGCGTAAGCATGGCTACCGATTGAACGCATCTCTAAATTTACTAAAACGGCTTCCATCATGATTTTTCACGTGGCCATCGCCTACTTTTTCACCTCGTAGATCAGCAAATTTTTTGAGCAATTCTTCTTCGTCACGGCTCAACTTTGTTGGGGTCTGAACTTCAATATGCACAATGAGGTCTCCACGATGGTTGCTGCGAAGTCGAGTCATTCCTTTGCCTTTGATACCGACTGTTGCACCGCTTTGCGTTCCAGGCTTCACATGAACATCAGTTGATCCATCAAGGGTCTCGACACTGACCGTTGTTCCTAGCGCTGCAGCACTCATTGAAATTCCTAGAGTCATATGTAGGGTTTCGCCATCTCGAACCAAAAATTCATGTTCGGTTTCAACAATTTCAACATAGAGATCACCAGCTGGTCCACCACCTGCACCAACTTCACCGCGACCAGATAATTGAATGCGATTTCCTGTTTCTACTCCAGGTGGAATCTTTATCGAAATAGTTTGACGTGCACGAACGCGTCCATCTCCAGCGCATTCACGGCAAGGATTGGTAATGACACTTCCATACCCTTGGCAGGCGCTACATGGACGAGATGTCATCACTTGTCCGAGGACAGAGCGCATTACATGTTGAGTTTCACCGCGTCCCTTACATACCTGACACATACTTGGTGATGCACCATCAGCACATCCTGTTGCTTGGCACTTTTCGCATGCAATTGCACTTTCAACAGAAATCTCGCGCTCAATACCAAAGCATGCTTCAAATAAATCAACTTCAATGCGAATGAGTGCATCTTGACCCTGACGTGTACGAGGGCGAGGACCACGTGAGCCGCCACCACCAAAAAAAGCATCCATGATGTCGCCAAAGCCACCACCGAATCCACCGCCACCGAAATTACTTCCACCCATGTCGTAGTTCTGTCGCTTTTGTGAATCGCTCAAAATTTCATAAGCAGCGGTGACTTCCTTGAATTTATCTTGAACAGATGGATCAGGGTTCACATCGGGATGAAGTTCTCGTGCAATCTTTCGATACGCCTTCTTTATTTCATCTGCTGATGCATCGCGCGATACACCGAGAGTTTGATAATGATCAGCCACTTACACGCCCTCATTTATAAATCGACCGACATAACGCGCAACAGCAGAAACCGCAGCCATAGAACCTGCGTAATCCATACGGGTTGGCCCGATAATTCCAAGTGCACCTAGTGGCGAACTATCACTGCCATAACCAACTGTTACGAGGGATGTAGATCGAAGATTTGTTTCGCTCTGCTCCGAACCAATGCGCACCTTTACAGTCTCATTTGCATCACCGAGTAACCGAAGTAATACAACTTGTTCCTCTAGCGCTTCAAGCACTGGATGCATTTGCGTAGAAAAATCTTCTTGGAATCTTGCTAAGTTCGCCGTTCCTGCAAGCACAACTTTTTGCTCTGGTTGCTCCATTGCCATCTCAATGACAGTTGATAAAACAATGGCGACATCGCGACGATCACTCGTGGAATAACTCTCCATGATTCCTGTAAGACGCTCTGCAACATCGGGAAGACTCTGACCCATCATGGCATTGTTGAGTTGGTTTCGAATCGCAGAAATAAACTGGTCTGGCACATCTTTAGTAAGTTCAATCGCACGCTGTTCGATACGACCAGCATCAGTAATCAAAATAACCATCAGGCGCGAACTTGTGAGAGAAACAATTTCAACATGGCGCACACGCGATTTCACCATCGTTGGATATTGCACAACTGCTACTTGCTTGGTTACATCTGCTAAAAGACGCACTGTTCGCATAACAACATCATCGAGATCTAGAGCGCCTTCAAGGAAAGTTTCGATAGCGCGACGCTCCGCACTAGATAAAGGCCTCACTGTTGCTAGCTTGTCTACGAAAACGCGATATCCCAAATCCGTTGGAATGCGACCTGCACTTGTATGAGGTTGAGTAATCAACCCTTCATCTTCGAGTACTGCCATCTCATTTCGAATTGTCGCAGGAGAAATTCCGAGCCCATGACGATCTGCAATCGACTTAGAACCAACAGGTTCTTGAGTCGCCACATACTCATCAACAATGGCGCGAAGAATTTCCAGACGACGAGATGACATAATTTTTAGATAGTTACAATTGCAATTGATAGAAGTGTGAGAAGAAAAAAGGCAGGGAAGGCAGTCTTTGGTTTATTGGCGCGAAAGTGGAAGTAAATGGCGCCAGCCATCGTGACCCACAAAACTAGGAGTGGAACCCATTGCATCCATGTAAAGCGAAGTCCTATCACTAAACCAAGTGCTGCTAGCGCTTCAACTACGCCAATGAGACGTGCAATCCAATCTTTTACATTGACCTCGCGCGTGCCTGAGAGCCCTTTCTCATTTCCGCTCGCCTTTGATAATCCAGAGATAACGAAAATAAGAGCAAGAAAAGCGACAATCACATTATGCGTAGTGTTCATAGTGGTTGAGGATACTAGATAACTAATTCGCGCACGATACGGTCTGCGATAAGGCGTCCCTGTGGGCTCAATTGCAGATGTTTATCAACCATGCTGATGTGGCCACTTTCGCGATAACTTTCAATACGCTCTAACTGCGTTGGCGTTAGGGAAGAGATATCAATTCCTTCGCGCATTCGAATTGCAAGCATTATTGATTCATCTCTCATCTGCTCTTCCGTCAAAATTTCACTATCTAAAATCGGGCTCTCTCCACCAAATAGTTTTGCTTTATACGTTGTTGGATGTTTGAGATTCCAGAATCTTTTTCCATCAATATGTGAATGAGCACCAGGTCCAAGGCCCCACCAATTCTTATTCTCCCAATATGCAACGTTATGGCGACATTCATGGCCTGGCCTTGACCAATTACTCAATTCATACCACTGCAACCCTGCTTGATTACATAACTGATTAACGAGCAAATACATATCAGCCATCAAATCATCGTTGGGCATCGAAATATCCCCACGCTTTATCTGTGCTGCCAGTTTTGTTCCGCTTTCAACGATGAGCGCGTAAGCACTTATGTGATCAACACCCAGTGAAAGTGCTAACTCAATACTCGTTCGCCAATCCTCTAGCGACTCCCCTGGTGTTCCATAAATCAGATCGACACTCACACTTGAAAATCCTGCGTCGCGTGCCATCTCAACTGCCTTTGCGACATTGGCTGGGATATGTGTTCTATCCAAAGTTGCAAGAACGTGTGGGACCGCCGATTGCATTCCAATTGAAATTCGATTAAATCCTGCATCAAGGTATTGGCGCATCTTCTCTGGTGTCACGGAATCTGGGTTTGCCTCTAATGTAATTTCACAATCATCGGTAAGCCTATTTCGATTACGAATAGCTGCAATTACTCGCCCTAGATCAGCTGCTGGTAAAAGGGAGCACTTTCAAGTTCTTTGAGTACGGCATCGATGTAATCATTACTTACGATTTCTAGAGTTGCACCATCTTGTAATTCATTAGGTGTGTACGTATTGAAATCACAATATCCGCAGCGCTTGATGCAGTATGGAATATGAACATAAAACGAAAGGCCTGGCATAACTACTGCTTTCGTGCAGCTTTCACCTTTTCGATATCAGCATCAGTTGCAAGGGCTGCGACGAAGGCTTCCTGTGGAACTTCTACTCGTCCCACCATCTTCATGCGCTTCTTTCCCTCTTTCTGCTTCTCGAGCAGTTTGCGCTTACGAGAGATATCTCCACCATAACATTTAGCCAAAACATCTTTACGGATAGCGCGAATACTTTCGCGAGCAATGATGCGAGAGCCGATAGCTGCCTGAATTGGAACTTCGAATTGTTGGCGAGGAATAAGTTCGCGCAATTTTCCAGTCATCATTACGCCATAGGCATAAGCCTTGTCACGGTGAACGATTGCGCTGAAAGCATCAACTGCCTCGCCTTGCAACAAAATATCTACCTTTACGAGATTTCCTTCTTCGTCACCTTTTTCTTCGTAATCAAGTGAGGCATAGCCCTTCGTGCGAGATTTGAGTTGATCGAAGAAATCGAAAACAATTTCAGCAAGTGGCAGGGTGTAGCGAATCTCAACGCGATCCTCTGAGATGTAATCCATACCAAGTAATACACCGCGGCGCTCTTGGCAGAGTTCCATAATTGTTCCAATGAACTCCGATGGAGCGAGAATCGTAGATTTCACAATGGGTTCCTGGACGCTTGCAACTTTGCCATCAGGAAATTCTGAAGGATTAGTAACACGAATTTCGCGACCATCATCCATCGTTACGTTGTAAACAACGTTAGGCGCTGTTGAGATTAGATTCAGGTTTGACTCGCGCTCTAGACGCTCGCGCACAATTTCCATATGCAATAGCCCCAAGAAGCCGCAACGGAAACCAAAACCAAGGGCAGCGGAAGATTCTGGTTCATAGACAAGGGCTGCGTCGTTGAGTTGTAACTTATCTAACGCTTCACGAAGCATAGGAAAATCAGCACAATCGAGTGGAAAGAGACCAGAGAAAACCATTGGCTTTGGATCTTTATATCCAGAGAGTGCCTGCTTTGTTGGATTGTTATATGTAGTAACAGTGTCACCTACGCGAGATTGGCGAACATCTTTCACACCAGTAATCAAATAACCTACTTCGCCAACACCGAGTCCCTTACTTGCAACTGGCTCTGGTGAAATAACACCAATTTCTAGCGCTTCATGTCGAACGCCAGTTGAAAACATTTGAATCTGCTCACGTGGTGAAAGGTGGCCATCGATGACGCGAACGTAAGTAACTACACCGCGATATGAGTCGTACACAGAGTCAAAGATCAATGCGCGCGCAGGTGCATTTGCATCACCCTTTGGTGCAGGAATTTGAGCAACAATCTGGTCGAGAAGTTCTGCAACTCCATCACCAGTCTTACCTGAAACGCGAAGACAATCTTCTGGCTCACAACCAATGAGTTTTGCAAGTTCTGCCGCAAACTTTTCAGGTTGAGCATTAGGTAAATCAATTTTGTTGAGTACAGGAATGATGGTCAGGTTGTTCTCCATTGCAAGATAAAGATTTGCAAGAGTTTGCGCTTCAATTCCTTGCGCACAGTCAACGAGTAATACTGCACCTTCACATGCTGCAAGCGAGCGCGAAACTTCATAAGTAAAGTCCACGTGACCGGGTGTATCGATCATATTCAAGATGTATTCGTTACCGTCGAGGCTACTTCGCCATGGCAGGCGAACAGCTTGTGACTTAATGGTTATTCCACGTTCACGTTCAATATCCATACGATCTAAATATTGTGCGCGCATATTACGTGGATCAACTACCTCAGTGATTCCGAGCATGCGGTCAGCAAGAGTTGATTTGCCGTGGTCAATATGGGCAATGATGCAGAAATTACGAATCTGCTCTGGATTAGTTGCTGCGGGTTGGGGCGCCTTAGCAAGTGAAATTGCAGGCATGAACCTAGCCTCGCTTTAGTGTGTAAAAGGAATTAACGTGCGCCGGCTTTGGCAGCAGCCTTAGCCATTGATGACTTCTTATTTGCTGCAGCATTCTTGTGAAGAACACCCTTTGCAACTGCAATATCGAGTGCCTTTGAAGCGGTGCGAAGCTCAGTTGTAATTGCGCCTGCATCGCCTGCAGTTACTGTGTCGCGAAATTTACGGACGGCAGATTTGATTGATGAGCGAACACTTTTGTTGCGAAGGCGAGCCTTCTCATTTGTCTTGATTCGCTTGATCTGCGACTTGATATTTGCCACGTCTGTATTTCTCCGAACTTTCTAGAACCTGTGTGGTTTACGCCCGTATGGGCAGAGGCGAAAGGTTACCGTAGAGAGGGCGTTGGACTCAAACTGAGGCAGATTTAGCGCATAGAACGGGCAGTTGTAATCCTTTTGACCGCTTTTTCGAGGGCATAAATGGGATCACTGGCCGCACCTTTTACTTGCGCATCTGCAAGGGCGATCG
>JAPLBJ010000006.1 GCA_026392845.1 Actinomycetota bacterium | reverse complement strand
AAACCTCATTGGCATTACATGTGTTGATGGAAATACCAATTTGGATAATGTTGTTGCAAATACTCTTACTGTTCTTGACGCTGCTGGAGCCGGCGATATCCCTGTTGCGCGAGGTGCTGCAAGACCACTCTTGGAGCTTCCAAGTTATGCCGAATTTGTACATGGCTCTGATGGAATGGTTGAGATGCAATCAAAAGATTCCAAGCGCGTAGTTGATCCGCGCACTGCAATTGAATTGATAAGAGATCTCATAAACTCAAGTTCCGAGCCAGTAACACTTGTTCCAATTGGGCCACTTACAAATATTGCACTTTTTCTAAGAGCATTCCCCGATGCTGCAAGCAAACTTGAAAGGATTGTTCTCATGGGTGGTTCAGCATCTGTGGGAAATGCAACCGCAACTGCAGAATTCAATATTTGGCATGACCCAGAAGCAGCAGCAATCGTGTTCACAAGTGGTGTTCCAATAACTATGTATGGTTTAGATGTCTTTACTAATCTACAGATGACTAAAGAAGATGCACAAAGCCTTATCTCTAAAGGCGATACAACATCACTTTTTGCAGGAACTCTTGTTGACCGATTTATCAAACAAATGGGACATGATGTAACACTTGGTGATTATGGTGCTGTAGCCACTGCTATTGCGCCTCAATTAGCTCGTACGCAAAGTCTAAGAGTTGTTGTAGACACTACTCATGGACCAAATCGTGGACAGACAGTGTGTGACCACAGGTCATACGCCGATATCGCTCCAGAATCTGCGCACACCCATGCACCAAAAGTGGATGTAGTTCTAGAAATTGATATCAAAGCTATGAAAGAAATGTGGCTAAAAACAATAACTGGAAACTAAATCCCTATTGGGTGCCAGACTGTTTTATATTCCATAAATGCAAGCATTCTTTGAGGAGTATCCGAACTTGAGAATTTATGAATTCTCTTCAGATTATCCGCACCGCTGATGCGCACTTCCTTATCTAATTCTTTAGATAAGCCTGTTGCATCAATAGCATCGACATCCATGTGAGCGCCCATCCAAGGTGCAAGCTCACTTGTAATACCTGTAAGGATATTTACAACCCCTCCTGGCAAATCACTTGTAGCAAGAGCCTCACTTAGTGTTATAGCGCAGAGCGGAAACTTCTGGCTGGCAACTACAACTGCAGTATTTCCACCAGCAACTACGGGAGCAATCGCTTGAACTAGGCCTAGAAGTGAACTCTTTTGTGCTGGAAAAATACCAACGACGCCAACTGATTCAGGAACTGTGAAATTATAAAATGGTCCAGAGATTGGATTAGTAGATCCTGCAACTGTTGAAATTTTGTCACACCATCCCGAATACCAAACCCATGCGTCTATCGCTTGGTCTACCTGCTTTTTCGCTGCAACTCGTGAAATTCCTTCGAGTAGCGCAATCTCTTCAACGAACTCTTCACTACGCGCTTCCATCATTTCTGCAATGCGATAAAGAATCTGTGAACGGTTGAAAGCAGTTGCACCACTCCAGCCACCGAGGGCACCACGAGCAGCTGTCACTGCATCGCGTAAATCTTTTCGAGATGCCTGAGCAGGATTAGCTATGAAATTTGATTTCGCATCAGTAACTTCATATGTACGTCCAGATTCACTCCGAGGAAATGCTCCTCCAATATAGAGTTTGTACGTTTTACGGATATCAATTCTCATTATTTTTCTCCGCCTTTCAAATATGCCGCTAAGCCATGGCGTCCACCTTCACGACCCCACCCTGATTCTTTGTATCCACCAAATGGACTTGCAGGATCAAATTTATTGAATGTGTTAGCCCAAATAACGCCTGCTTTGAGTTGCTTAGCAGCCCAGAGGATTCGAGAACCTTTCTCAGTCCACACGCCTGCAGATAAACCATAAGGAGTGTTATTCGCCTTATCGATAGCTTCTTGAGGCGTTCTAAATGTTAGGACTGAAAGTACTGGTCCAAATATTTCTTCTTGTGCGATTCGATTCGCTTGTGTTACACCTGTAAATATTGTTGGCGGGTACCAGAATCCTTTTTCAGGCAACGTGCACTCTGGACTCCAGCGATGCGCTCCTTCTGCATCTCCACTTGAAGAAATCTCTTTAATGCGCGCTAACTGAGCAGCTGAGTTAATTGCACCTAAATCAGTGTTTTTATCTAGCGGGTCGCCGACTCGAATTTGAGAAATACGACGCTTGAGTTTTTCAATTAATTCATCATGGACATTCTCTTGGACTAATAGTCGTGATCCGGCGCAGCAAACATGACCTTGATTGAAGAAAATGCCACTTACTATTCCTTCTACAGTTTGATCAATTGGTGAATCATCGAAGACGATATTGGCACCTTTACCGCCTAGTTCAAGTGTCGCGCTCTTACCTGTACCAGCAATCGCACGTGCAATTCCTTTTCCAACACCTGTTGAACCAGTAAATGCAATTTTATCTATGTCAGGATGATTTACGAGTGCAGATCCAGTAGCACCATCACCTGTAACAATATTTACAACTCCGGTAGGAAGGCCAGCTTGTTGGCATACCTCCGCAAATAAAAGTGCAGTAAGTGGTGTTGTCTCAGCAGGTTTGAGGACAACCGTATTACCAGTTGCGAGTGCTGGTGCAACTTTCCAAGCAAGCATGAGCAGTGGAAAATTCCAAGGGATAATCTGACCAACAACACCATGAGGGCGAGGATTATCTCCTGCTCCTGCATACTTTAATTTATCTGCCCAACCTGCATGATAGAAAAAGTGTGCAGCTGCGAGTGGAACATCAATGTCTCGAGTCTCACGAATTGGTTTTCCATTATCCATTGTTTCAAGTACTGCAAACTCACGTGCACGCTCTTGCATGATTCGTGCAATTCTAAATAGATACTTACCGCGCTCCTGAGGAGCCATTTTCGACCAAACTTTTGTATATGCGCTGCGAGCTGCAACTACTGCCTTATCTACATCACTTGCTTGTGCGTAAGCAATTTTTGAAAGGACTTTTTCAGTTGCAGGGTTGATTGTATTGAATGTCTTTGAGCCTTTTGCAGCTACAAACTTTCCATTGATGAATAAGCCATACTGCGCGCTAATATCAACGATGGCAGTTGATTCGGGTGCTGGAGAGTATTCGAATGTCATTTCTAATCCAATGTCACGTAGTTAGGGCCGGCGTAGTTACCGTTGCGCAATTTCATTCTTTGCATCAGTAGATCATTGAGTAGAGCACTCGCTCCAATTCGAAATAGCTTTGGTGTCAACCATTCTTCTCCTGCAGTTTCGCGAACAAGGACTAATTGCTTTATTGCATCCTTTGTTGTGCGAATACCACCCGCTGGTTTGACGCCGATTCGAATTCCAGTCATTTCATACCAATCTCTTACTGCCTCCAACATGACCAAAACTACGGGCGCTGTTGCTGCAGGAGATATCTTTCCTGTACTTGTCTTGATGAAATCTGCTCCGGCGGCCATTGCAAGGTGCGAGGCTTTACGTACATTGTCCAAAGTAACGAGCTCGCCAGTCTCTAGGATGACTTTGAGATGAGCCCGATCCCCGCATAATTCTTTGATGTAAACGATTTCAGTAAAGACTTTTACCAGGTCTCCAGAGAGAAAAGCTCCTCTATCAATGACCATATCAATCTCTGTTGCACCACTGTTGAGTGCATCCAAGGTGTCTTGTTTCTTCACTTCTAAACTTGCGCGCCCCGATGGGAATGCCGTTGATACTGCAGCGACTGGAATTGATTGACCACCAATAGCATCTAAATGTTTTCTGGCAGTTGCGACTTTGTCATTGTAAACACAGATAGCACCAACACTTGGAACTGTGGGATCTGTTGGATCAGGATGCACTGCTTTAGTGCAAAGCGCTTTTACTTTTCCATCAGTATCCGAGCCCTCGAGTGTTGTTAAATCAATCATTGAGATTGCGCAATCAATTGCCCATTTTTTACTTGCAGTTTTAATACTTCGTGTTCCTAGCATTGCTGCGCGTGATTCAGCGCCAACTTGATCAACTCCTGGAAGTTGCTTTAGAAAACGTCGTATTGACGAATCTGTACCTTCGACTAATTGCACCTTCAAATTATATCTGAAGAATGATTATGGTGAGAAGGGTTGCTATGAATTACTCTTGTAATTGCGCCTAGTTTCGTTAGCATTGGCGCTCTTAGACCAGCATTTTCAAGTAAAGAGGAGTAACTACCAGATGTCCCGAATCCCTATCATTTTGGATTGCGATCCAGGTCATGATGATGCGCTTGCAATTATTTTGGCTGCGTATAACCCAAAAATTGATTTGCGAGGAATTGTTACAGTTTCGGGAAATGGTGCGATTGATAAAGTTACATACAACGCTCTCAGTATTTGCACTCTTGCAAAAATAAGCGTTCCTGTTGCACAAGGCTCGGGTGTTTCGATTTTAGGTTCTGCTGAAGCTGCCACCGATATTCATGGTGAGACCGCACTCGATGGCGCGCCACTTCCAAAGCCGGGCTTCGAACTTTCGAAGGAAAGTGGGATCGAACTCATGGCTCGATTAGTTCGCGAATCAAGTGAACCAATCACAATAGTTGCAACTGGTCCGCTAACAAATGTTGCGATTCTTCTCAAGCTTTATCCAGAATTGAAAAGCAAAATTAAAGAAATTGTTTTCATGGGTGGTAGTGCATCACGTGGAAACCGCACTCCATATGCTGAATTCAATATCTGGATGGATCCTGAAGCCACAGATATCGTCTTGCACTCAGGCTTGAAATTGACGATGTGTGGGCTCGATGTTACCCATCAAGCACTCGTTACTAAGGAAGTTTTTACTCGTCTTGAAACGCTAAAGACAGATCTTTCAACAACAATAATTGGTTTGCTCAAATTCTTTGCTCAAACCTATAACGATGTTTTTGAGATGCCAGATCCACCTTTGCATGATCCAGTAGCTATTGCAGTACTTATCGACCCAAGCGTCGTATCGTCACGATTCGTCAATGTCGAAGTTGAGTTAGATGGAAAATACACTCGCGGTGCAACTGTCGTTGACATATATAAGCGTGAAGAACGCGCAGCTAATGCCACTGTTGCGCTAGAACTCGATGCTAAAAAATTCTGGGATCTGATGATCGATGCAATAGAGGCTGCAGGAAAGTCCTAAATCTTTCCAACGCTTCTATCAAAGGCAATGATCTCTCGTAAGCCTTGAATAGCAGTCTCGAGTAGTGGATCAAGTGAAATTACTGGACCGATGCCATGCATCATCATGATTCCACCTGCGCGCTTGCGTAACATGGACGAGATAACGAATATTGCTGAGGCTTCCATCTCTGAACAGATGGCTCCCCCAATTTCCCACGCTTTCCAGCGATCTTGGAGATTGCGCGCAACGCCCATTCTCTCTGGTTCATGTTGGCCATAGAAAGAATCTTTAGATTGAGTGATTCCGGTGCGAAATTTCACGCCAGTCTTCTTGGCTGCTCGCTGTAGCGCTTGTGTCAGATCCAAGTCTGCGACAGCAGGAAATTCGATAGGCATGTAATGAATGGATGTTCCTTCATCTCGAATCGCACCAGAAATAATTGCTAATTCACCCGAAACAATATCTTTTTGAATTGCACCAGAAGTTCCAACACGAATGAATGTGTCCGCGCCAACAATTGCTAATTCCTCAACAGCGATTGCAGCCGATGGGCAGCCAATTCCTGTTGAGGTAACGGATACTTTTTCGCCATCGAGATACCCTGTATACGTAACGTATTCACGATTAGATGCAACCAATTTTGCATCATCGAAGAGGGCAGCAATTGGTTCGCAACGACCAGGATCTCCTGGAAGTAATACATATCGACCGACATCACCTGGTGCTAGTTGAACGTGATATTGCTTTCCATTGGCTTCCATTTATAACTCCTTGCTTAGTTGGTCAGCTTTAATAAGTTCTCGTACCCCTGAAATTGCAGTTTCAATCAATGGCTCAAGTGAACCAAATGGACCATCGCCATGCATAGCCATGATTCCCCCGGCTCGTACTTTCAGTGTTGAGGCAACAATAAATAGTGCTGCAACTTCCATTTCAGAACAAATTGCACCACCAACTTGCCACGCATGCCAGCGATCTAGAAGTCGACTTGTAACTCCGGAGCGTTCTGGCTCAATCTCGCCGTAAAAAGAATCCTTTGATTGAGAAATACCCAGCGCATGTGGCAGACCCGCTTTTTGTGCAGCAGTTCGAAGCGCGGCAACAATTTCTAAATCAGCGAGTGCTGGAAATGCAACTGGTAAGTAATGAATCGAGGTACCTTCATCACGAATTGCACCGGTGACAATTGCTAAATCTCCCGATTTTGTTCCAGGTTGAATCGCTCCTGATGTGCCTACTCGAATAAAAGTATCAGCCCCGACGCGTACAAGTTCCTCTAAGGCGATGGCAGATGACGGACATCCAATACCTGTCGATGTTACTGAAACCTTTACGCCATCTAGTGTCCCTGTATATGTAACGTATTCACGATTTGTTGCTACGTGAACAGCGCCATCCAAATGCTGAGCAATTACTTCGGATCTACCTGGATCTCCGGGAAGCAATACATATCGGCCGACATCACCTTTTTGTAATTGAATGTGGTGTTGTTTTAGATCTGAATTGCTCATAGCGTGTTTACTCTTTCTATGAAGAAATCCATGAATGCTTCAACATCTACCTTCATTGCAACTTTGCTATTTGGGGCTTTACCCATTGCCTTAAAGTGATCCGCCGAAGTCTTTGCAACGTTATGGTCACCCTTTAGTTCGACGGTGACGTGATAATCCACGTATTCAACTAAATCTGGCTTAATCAAAAGTGCGGCAGCTAATGGGTCATTTATTGCACAGCCATCAATACTTTGATACTCATCATGAAATTCCATATAGAAACGAGTGGAATCATCAATGAATTTTCGAACTGCTGGGTTCTTACTTTGGATGCGGTCCATATGTCTTTTCTGAAATAAGCACTCATAAGTAACATCTAATGGGACTAAAGTAAAAGTAATGCCAGCTCGAATCACAACATCAAAGGCATGCGGGTCACAGAAAACGTTATATTCCGACGATGGAGTTGCATTACCTGGCGCATGAATAGTTCCACCCATAGATACAACATCTTTTATTAATGGCACTATTGATGGATCACGCAAAATTGCTAGGGCAAGATTTGTCATAGGACCAATGCATAGCAAAGTAATTTCACCGGGATACTTATGAACCAGGTTTATGATGAGTTCGACAGCAGGCGAAGCAGATAGCTTCAGTGCTGGCTCAGGTAGCACTGCATAACCAAGTCCACCATCACCATGAGTTTCTTCGGCTACTGACAGTGTTTTTACTAACGGTTCTGAAGCACCGCGTGCAATTGGAACATTTACTAAATTACAAAGCTCTGCAATTTGTAGAGCATTTTTTGCGCACTTATCTACTGTCGTATTTCCATGAGTAACCGTTATTGCCTCAATTGAAATTTCAGGAGATGCGGCAAGTAATAGAAATGCCAGTGCATCATCTATCCCTGGGTCAGTATCTAGAATAATTCTGCGCTTATTCATGTATGAGAACCTTCTTCTGCGTGACTAAGCCGAAGAATGAAACGCATGTGGCAATTACAGCGCATCCCGAGACGAAATAGAAGCCATTCCATGCTCCTGTTATAGAAACAAAGGTCCCTGAAATCGCACTTCCCAGAGTAATACCAATAGAAATCGCTCCACCAAGGAATGCAAAAGCTTCGTTTAGCCGCTCATTGGGAACAATATCTTTGAGAAGCGCGTTAGCGGCAATAAGAGTTGGAGAAATTGCTACACCTGAAACCATAAGCAGAAAAGGTAAAATGCTATATATATGAATTACAGCTGGACCAAATGTTGCAATTGTCATGAAGAAGAGCGCAAGGGCATAACGATGCGAATTTGAACTTTTCCAATGCTTTAGGCCATAGAGCGTGCCCGCAACAAGACTTCCGAGTGAATAGATTGCCATGAGTAAACCACCTTGGCTTTCAAAACCTGCCTCTTTAGCCACTGCAAGAACGGCAATTGTGTTTCCGCCAAAGATGCAACCGAGTGCAATAAGTGAGATCAGCAGCGGTTTGACCAAAACAATCTTTAGAAGTCCGTGTTTATGTTCTTCAGGATTCTTCGAGAAATCATTCTTATCACTTGTTAGTGAAAGTCCTGATGCGCCAATAAAGAGGAAGAGTAGCCCTGCAATCAATGCGAATTTTGGACCAAACTTTGCAAATAGCAAGCCTGCGCATGCCGGCCCGGCAACAAATGAAAACTCATCTAGAACGGATTCAATAGAGAGCGCCGAGTTGAGCTCTTTATTATCAGGAAGGGAGCGACCCCAACGTGTTCGGGTAAAGCTTCCAATATTTGCCAAGGATGCACCAGAGGAAGCAGCGAAAATTAAAATAAAGATTATTGAAGATGAACTCAATTTTATGAGTGCGCACATCGAAAGAATGTGAACTAAAGTAATTGGGATAAGTACTTTGCGGCTTCCATGCAGATCTGCAAGTCTTCCGATTCGAGGACCTATAAGAGCACTGGCCAATGTATAACTTCCAGATGCAAGACCTGCATATGCATAAGAATCTGTTGTCGCAGATATCAGAAGAACAATTGCAACTGGATTCATTGCTAAGGGCAATCGCCCAATAGCTCCGTAACCAAGGGTCGCCAGTGCATGTGGTTTGCGCATTATTTGCGCGTACGAACTGAGCATCAATCCCCGGTTTCACAACTGTAAACGATTGCAGAAGTCTATGTCGCAAGGCATACTGCTGTCTAGGTAAACCATTACTTTCTTAGGAGTTTTTACATGCGCATCTATTTTGCAGGACCACTTTTTACTCCCTATGAAAGAGACTTTATTGATAAGTGCGCAGCAAAAATGCGAGCAGCAGGGATGGAAGTTTTTGTTCCACATGAGATTCCATTACCAGATCCAGTGACTCCAGAATTTATTTTTAAAATTGATTCAGAGCAAGTTCTCAAAGCTGATGCTGTGCTTGCACTCCTTGATGGACCGATGGTTGATGATGGAACTGCATCAGAAATTGGAATTTTCTGGGCCGCGATGCAAAGTGACTCAACAAAGAAGGGAATAGTCGGTTTAGTAACAGATACACGCGTCATTCGTGATCGCAACATGATTGATGGAAAAGGAATCAACCTCTTTGTACGCGGATGCGTAGAAGATGTTGGTGAGGTTGTAGATAACTTTGAGAAGGGCTTTGCGATACTCCTGCAATGGCAATCAGAGATGTAATTAGTACATCGTTGTTACGGTGAGGTGATGTGGCCAATGCGTTGCGTGATAAGACTTCCAGAGTCGAAAATCTACTTGCGGCATCAGTAGAGGCTCTAGGCCCTTTCTGCGAGCATTTACCTCATCAGTGAGTCGAGCGATGGCATACAGCGAGCTTGCGCGAATTTCAATTTCAGCATCACTATCTCGCTCAACAATTGCCAGACTATTGATCTGCTTCTCAAGTTCGGGTGCGTATTCAAAGATACCCATTACGCGCATACCGACTGGAACAATGTAATCAGCAAAAGCAGTCAGTAAATGCGCATCTTCTAATTTCCACGCTTTACGTGGTGAAAGCGTTAGGTGCATCATCCAAATACCTAGTTGAGCAAGTTTATAAATCTGAACTTGATCGCCCTTGTAGGTAGAGATATCCTCAAAACGTGGAAATTCCTTCGTAAGACGCTCTAAAAGTCCATCACCATTTGCATAGAGCTTGGGAGTGCATGAGCGAACAAAGTTGTGAAATTTTCCTTTGTAATCTGCAACAAGTTTCTCTCCAACAGCGCGCAAAATTGTTACGCGCTCATCGAGCATAGGCATCTCAATAGTTCCACTAAATATCTTTGCAAGCTCCTCACGAGTTATTTTCGCAAGGTATTCACCATCGAAAAAAGGAATTCCCGCTGCTCGGGCGCGGTGTAGACATGCATTCATGGCTTCACTGTCACACCATCTCTTGCCCATGTAATCTGTCTCAAATTTCACGCCAGTTTTGAAATCAGTAAAAGCGAAGTTCAGAGTATTTACTACCAATGTGTAATCCATGAGAAAGTCAGAATCATTGCCAAAATCAAAGAGCATTGAACCATCTGGTTTGGCAAATTCTTCATATGCCATCCAGTTTGCAACTTCAACTATCTTCTCTTCGTTGACACGAACGAGAGTTGATTTTTCTAATACTGGTTTCAAGCTTTTGAGTACAGATGAGTCCCAAAATTCTGATTGTGACATCTAGTGTCCTTCTTCTCTCTCACGGTAAGGAACTGCGAGCATTGCAGGTGGTCGAAGTTTCTGCGCCAGTAAGACAAGAACGAGGATTGTTGCCAAGTTTGGAAAGAATGTTACAAACTCGTCTGGGATCTTTGGAACTTTAAGGAATATCACTCCCACTATCAAAGAAGATAGTGCCGATATTCCAAAGACCTTGTAATTGCGTTGGAATAACTTCCACATCGCAAATAAGAGCCCCAAGATCACAATGACTAGAAGAATTGCATGCACTGAAGTCGACTGGCGAACACGTAGTGCATCAGTAAACCCAAATAGGAATGATCCAGCTAGAACTCCCGTTGGCCTCCAGTTGCCGAAGATTACTGTTGCAAGCCCAATAAATCCTCGGCCCGCAGTCTGACCTTCACGGTAAACGCTTGCTGAAACCATACATAAGTAAGCCCCGCCAAGGGATGCGAACATTCCTGAAATTGCTAATGCGATATAGCGAGTGCGGAAAACTTTAACACCTAGAGATTCTGCTGCAACTGGATTCTCACCGCAGAAGCGAAGACGTAGCCCAAAACGTGTGCGCCATAACAACCATGTCGATATTGGAACTAGTAGAAATAGTAGAACTGTTGCATATGAAACTTCAGTTACAAATCCACCAAGAATGCCCGCCGCATCTGAAATCACAATAATGTTCTTAGCATTGAGATCTGCAAGAAACGAACTAAGTATTGGTACTGAAAATACTCCTGGCTGTTTTACTTGTGGGGAAAGACTGATATCTCCACCATTAGGCGCAAAGTAAATACTAGATAAGTATCGTGCTGTTCCTAATGCTAAAAGATTTATTGCTAATCCAGATACTGCCTGATCAATACCAATCTTTACAACAAGAAATCCGTGAAAAAGACCGATAAGAGCTCCACCAATTGCGGCGCAGATAAATCCGACCAATGGACCGTGCAGGAAGCCAAACCATGCGCCTAACCATGTTCCTGCAATCATCATTCCTTCAAGACCAATATTGATTACACCAGAGCGCTCCGCCCAAAGTCCGCCTAAACCTGCCATAAGGAGTGGGATTGTGAAGCGCAAAGTTGCACCTGTAGCACCAGCAGATGTGATGTCATCAGCCCCAGTTATTCGGCGCACGATTGATGCGACTATGAGAACTACAGCAACAATAATTGCAATTCTTGAGGGAGAAGTAACTGTTTTCTTTAATTTTTCCTTCGTAAGAATACTCATGCGTTTTTCTCACTCTCTGCCTTTGGCACAGATATCTGTTCAATGCCTGCATTTCCAACCAACCGTTGCTCTTGTTTTTGGTTGATTCGCTTAATCAGTTCGTAAGCAACAACAATGGAGAGAACAATTGTTCCTTGCATAATTGTGATGATTTCGCGAGGTACACCGTTGAGATCCAATACACCTGCAGAGCGATCTAGGAAAGCCCAGAAAAATGCTGCAAATGCAATACCCACTGGGTGGTTACGTCCAAGCAATGCAAGTGCTAATCCAGTTAGTGCATACCCTGAAGGGAAAGAGATGCTGTAACTATGTGTTTCGCTCAAGAGTGTTCCCATGCCGGTAAGACCTGCAATCGCACCAGAGAGCGCCATTGTTACAAAGATCATTCGCGGTGCATTCACTCCACCAGCGCGTGCTGCTCGGAATGACATACCTGTTGAACGCAAATTGAAACCAAATACGCTCTTGTTGAGTAGCACCCAATAACCAATTCCAATAAATACAGAAACAATTAGAAAGCTATGAATCTCGCCATCAAGGAATTTGATGGTTGGCATCCAACCAGATGTTGCAAGGATCGGAGTATTCAAGTTATTAGAACCATCTGCTTGTTCACCAAGACGGCCTGGCTGCAAAAGAAATGCAACTAAACCGCCAGCAATAACATTGAGCATAATATTGCTAATAACTTCAGAGATTCCTCGTTTTACTTTAAGATACCCGGCAATACTTCCCCAGAGGCCGCCAACTACTGCACCAACAATGATGATGAGCGTTACATGCAAGATTGGTGGAAGGGTGACTGCTCCGCCAACAACGGCAGCAAAAAATACCGCCATACGATATTGACCATCGATACCTATATTGAAAAGCAGCATTTTGAATCCGATTGCAGCTGCTACTCCAGCAATGTAATAACTAGAAGCGATATTGAGTTCAGCCACAATATTTCGAGGCGTAAAACCGTAATCAATCATTGTCTTGAGGGTCTCGTATGGAGGATTACCTTTGAGAAGCAGAATTCCACTGACAAGAAGTAGCGAAGTAGCAATTGCGGCAAGTGGTGCGACTATTCCCCAAAATACTTTACTTAGTTTCATGCGATCTTCTCTCCAGTCATAGCTAATCCAAGCTCTTCAGAAGTAGTCTTTTCTGGATCCAAGATGGCAACTATTCGGCCACCAGAAATTACGGCTAAGCGATCAGAGAGATTGAATAATTCATCTAAGTCAGCTGAAATCAAAAGAATTGCCATACCCGCAACGCGTGCCTCAATAAGGTAATTCCAGATCAGAGCCTGTGCGCCAACATCGACACCACGAGTTGGTTGTGCGGCAATGAGTAGATGCGGATCTCCGCTCAATTCTCTTCCCACAATAAACTTTTGTTGATTTCCTCCCGAAAGTGCTCCAGCCATCACATTAATACTTGGAGTACGTACATCGAATTCTTTGACAAGGCGCTCTGAATCTTTTTGCGCGTTACCTTTATTAATCCATAGACCATTAGACATTGGCTGCGTTGATTGATGTCCCAAAATTCTGTTCTCCCACAATGGAGCCGACATCAGGAGTGCATCACGTTGACGATCTTGGGGAATGTATCCAACCCCTGAATCTCTAATCTTTCTCGATGACATCTCTGCAATATCTTCATCAAGTATTGAGACAGTGCCACCACTTGTCTTTACCAATCCCATTATCAACTCAATAAGTTCGGATTGCCCATTTCCTTCTACGCCTGCCAGGCCAACTATTTCTCCAGCATGGATAGCGAGTGAAATTTCATGAAGGATTTCGCGACCATCAGGTGCTGAATAAGAAGCATTTTCTATTTCTAATACTTTCTTATTACTTGGCTGGGTTGAAACTTCGCGACGCTTTGGAAGTTCGCGTCCGACCATAAGTTCGGCAAGTTGTTTCTTTGTTGCACTCTTTGGGTCAACAGAGGCAACTGTCGTTCCTGTTCGCATCACCGTGATTGCATCAGCAATCGCTAAAACTTCATCGAGCTTGTGTGAAATGAAAATAATTGTGAGCCCATGGGCAGTCAAATCTTTGAGATTCGAGAAAAGTTCGTCGACTTCCTGTGGAACTAAAACAGCTGTTGGTTCATCTAAAATCAAAATCTGCGCACCTCTAAATAGCACTTTAGAGATTTCAACACGTTGGCGCTCTCCAACACTCAATTCGGCAACATTTTGATCTGGATCAATATCAAGACCATACTTTTCTGTAATTTCAATGAGTTTATCTCTAGCTGCAGTGTGTTGAATTACGCCACCAAAACTTACGGGTTCGCTACCTAAAATTACATTTTCTAAAACAGTTGCATTATCTGCAAGCATAAAATGCTGGTGGACCATGCCAACGCCAAGAGCTATTGAGTCATGTGGGGATTTCAAGACCACATCTTTTCCATCAATTGAAATGGTTCCGCTATCAGGTCGGACCATTCCGTAGAGAATCTTCATGAGAGTGGACTTACCGGCACCGTTTTCACCAATGATCGCATGAATGTGCCCTTTTTGGACAGTGAGAGTTACGTTGTGGTTTGCAACAACTCCGGGATATTTCTTCTCAATACCCTTAATCTCAACTGCACTCGCCATTTTTTACCTTTCTCGTGATCTAAATATCCTTAGCGGAGTCGTCGACATCTATATCGACGACTCCACCAAGAATCTTTGAAGCTAACTAAAGTTTTTACAAAAATTACATCTTTGTAGGAACTTTAATTTTTCCTGCCTTGATATCTTTGATAAGTGACTCAACTGTCGCCTTAGTCTTTGCATCAATATTTCCACCAGCGGTTGAGTAACCAATTCCGCCGTTAGATAGATTGAAGTTCTTTTCGCCAGCCTTGAAAGTTCCCTTAGCCATTGAATTGATCATGTCTAGAACACCAACGTTGACGTTCTTGAGCATTGAAGTAAGGATGACTTCATTGTATGAAGCATTTGATGGGAAGTAATACTCATCAGCATCTACACCAATTGACCATACGCCTGTCTTAGCGATTGCTGCCTTGTGTGCACCAGCGCCTGAACCACCAGCTGCTGAGAAGACAACATCTACTCCGTTATCAAACATACCCTTTGCTGATTCTTCGCCCTTTGCAGGATCGTTGAAGCCAGAGAAGTCAGGGAAGATTGAAAGGTAAACAGATTGAACCTTAACCTTTGGATTGATCTTCTTAGCACCAGCTGCATAGCCAGCGTTGAACTTCACGATAAGTGGTGTTTGAACTCCACCAATAAAGCCAACTTTGCCTGACTTTGACTTCATGGCTGCAATTGCTCCCACTAGGTATGAACCTTCGTGTTCAGCAAATGTAATTCCAAGTACGTTTGGAAGCTTAACTGTTGAATCATCTACAACACCAAACTTAACCTTTGGGAATTCCTTGCCGACAATTGCTACTGATGATGCATATGTGAATCCCACAGCAATAATTGGGTTTGCACCAGCACTTGCAAGTAGACGTAGACGCTCAGCGCGAGTTGCATCTGTATCAGAGAGTGCAGCTTGTAGCTCTTGGATCTTTACGCCCTTATTTTTTGCGACATAGTCACGTGCACCGAAATATGCCAACTGGTTGAAGCCAGGGATATCGCGTCCACCAAGATCGTAAGCAATACCGATCTTTGTGATTTTCTCTCCTGCAGCAGTAGCCGATGGAGCTACAGCTGTCATGAAAGAAAGAGCTAGAACTGATGCAACTGCAGCAGCGATAAAGCCCTTCTTCTTTGTTATTGGGTTATTCATTTACCTTCTCCTTATTATTTGAGTGATCACTCGTTTGGGACTGTCGTTCTTTGACCTTATGTGAGTTCTGCAAATCCCACGTGCGTGGAATTGTGACTGACTCGCGTTTGATCAAATTTACGGGGATGACGCTGTGTTTCGAGATTTTTGAATCCATATTCTCGAGGCGCCACATAAGTGCTCGCATCGCTTCAGCTCCCTGAGCTTCGGCATCACGATTGATTACGGTAATTTTTGGACTTATGAGAGTAGAAAGTTCAAAATCATCAAAGCCAATGAATGAAATATCACTCGGAACTCTCACCCCTCTATCTTTGAGAGCATTGAGTGCGCCATAGGTCATGAGGTTATTTGAAGAGAAAACAGCGGTGGGTGGCTCTGCTAAATCTAATAATTGGTTCATTGCTGCATACCCACCTGCTTGCGTGAAGTCTGAAACGATTACGTAGTTGGGATTTGCTCCAATTTTTGAATTATCGAGAGCTTTTCTAAACCCTTCTTCTCTCTGACGTCCAGGTGTTGAATCAAGGGGCCCAGAAATAATCGCAATCTTGGTGTGACCTTCTGAGGCGAAGTGCTCAACGGCTAACTCTGCACCGCGTGCATTGTCAGCTAAAACCGTGTCGTACTTCTTTTCTTTCTGCAAGTAGCGATCCACGAAGACAATCGGGCGGCCAAAATGGGAAAGTCCATTCTTATGATCGCTCTCTTTAGTCGGAACGAAGATTGCTCCATCGACTCGACCGTAAAGATTGGCAAGGGCATTTATTTCTCGTTCTGAATTTGAATCAGTATTGACGATTGCTGCCATCAGAGAATCACCCGATGCTTTTTCGGCACCACGCACAAGGGCTGCGAAAAATGGATTTGAAATATCAGGAACAATGATTGCAACAGTTGCGCTGCGACCTGATTTTAGATTTCTTGCTGCGATGTTGGGACGATAATTCAATTCTTGAATTACAGAACGAATCTTCTTCTCTTCGCGAACATTTCCACCGCTGAGAAATCTGGAGATAGTTGCAACCGATACGCCAACTCGGCTTGCCACGTCAGTAATTGTGACTACAGGCAATTAGGAATCTCCTCTCCGAGTTTTACATTTTTGATGTAAACGATTGCAGAGAGCGTATCTCTTGGGCTAGTGTTTCGTCTACGTAAGGAACACATGAGTCTTTCGGAGGCTAAAGTCGTGGTTGATAGTTTGCACAGAAAACTCCCAACAGTTGTTGTAGTTGGTAGCACCATGATGGACATGATTACCTACATAGATACAGTCCCTGAAAGTGGGGAAACTCTTATTGGCGATTCATTTGCTTTAGGTTTTGGCGGAAAAGGTGCAAATCAATCTGTGATGGCCGCTCGCATGGGTGCCAATGTATATATGGTCAACACTTTAGGTGATGATGTATTTGGTGATTCAACGCTAAAAAACTTTCAAGATCAAGGAATCAACACCACTTTTGTTGCACGCACTGCTGGAGCGAGTGGAGTTGCACCAATATGGGTAGAAAAAGATGGTTCTAACCGCATCATCTGCGTCCCAGGTTCAAATAATGCGATGACACCAGCGCAAGCAACGCATGCAATTGAATCAATAAAAGATATCGATATTGTTATTGGACAGCTAGAAATTCCACAGGAAGTAACTGCTGCTGCATTTCGCGCTGCACAAGCACGAGGAATTATAACAATTCTTAATCCAGCACCCTTTGCTCCATTATCTGCAGAGCTACTTGCAGCCAGTGACTGGGTTGCACCTAACGAACATGAATTTGCTGCAATGCATCCACAAAAGCGCTCCCCTGATAACGATGAGACTATTAAAGATTTAGCGCATCAACTAGGCAAAAGAATATTGGTAACTTTAGGAGAGCATGGTGCGGTTTTTACAACATCAACGGGAGACATTATTCGAATCCCTTCGCCGAAGGTAAATGCGATAGATACAACTGGTGCAGGAGATTCGTTCGTTGGCGCTTTCGCATTTGGGCTAGCTAGTGGATTGAGCGAAGAATTAGCAGTAAAGCTTGGGTGTGCATGTGCATCTAAGAGCGTCACCCGTCGTGGCACTCAATCCTCTTATAGTTCCAAGGAAGAGGCTCAAGAAATTATCAAAGGAATTACTAACTAATCCTTTACTTTCAATGCTTGTTTCTTAGCTTGAGCAATTTGCTTGGAAAAAGGGTCGAGTAATTTACTTCTAATGTCGATAGTGATTCCATCATCAGATATCCCAAATATATGGCCATAAATTCCAGCACTCTGATCAATGATATCTAAGTACTGAGAACCATTTACAGCAGCGCTTGCAAGATTGAATACTGCGGTATCAACTCTTTTCTCAATTCTGGCCAATAAAAATTCTTTTGATTGCGGAGTCACACGCAAGAATTGATCAGGGGTAACGCTAATGAGATAAGCCATAGGCATACCTTTTTTACGATTCTTCGCTAGGTTCAACTTTGTAATTTCATCAAGTACATCTGTTGAAGATCCGCGAACACCTAAGTAAATAACATCAACGCCTGATTCAATTAGGTCTTTTGCTGTTGCGGCATAATTCTTATTTGCAAAGGCTATTGATGCTTTGACCGCTTTTTTTGAATTTCTAACACCAACATTGAAGCCATTCCAAAAAAGCTTGCTCTGCTTTTCATTGACAATCATCGCCACTTTGCCACTTTTGCTTGCAAGGGCTGCAGCAGCACCGGCTAGATACCCGCCTTGAGTTTCAGCAAAAATAATCGATGTCACATTCAGGTGTGCAACAGAGGCATCATCAACAAGTATGAATTGCGTATTAGGAAATCTGTCTGAAAGTGTTTCAACTGCTGGTGCATAGTCACCACCAATTGCAATTATCGGATTCGCACTCTTTTCAATAAGAGAGAGCAGTCGTGTTTCACGATCGCCCTGAGTACCTAAAGTAACTGTAGATTCAAATTTGGCGCCTAATTCTTTGATCGCTCGGTCGACACCAGAACCTGCAGCATCATTGAAACCACTATCCCCGCGTCCACCAATGTCGTAAGCGATGCCAATGAGATTTAGCGTTGCAGCCTGAGTTGGTAGTGAAAGTGTTGGAAAAACTAAAACTAGAAGAAGGGAAAGGAGACCAACTCTCTTCACTTCACTACTCCAAGATTTGCATAGGTCTGCGCGACTGTTTGTGATGCAACAGCGTGGGCTTTGTCGGCACCATCATGAAGAATTGAAAGCAAGTTCGCCTCATCTTCAAGGAGTTCTAAGGCGCGAGCACGTATAGGTCTGAAATATTCAACAACTACATCAGCTACGGCAGATTTGAAATCACCGTAGCCTTTTCCTTCAAAATCCTTTTCAATAGCCTGAATTGATTGTCCAGAGAGCGCACTATGAATGGTGAGTAGATTACTAATTCCTGGCTTCTCTTTTTCATCAAAGCGCACTTCTCTACCAGCATCAGTAGTCGCACTCTTTATCTTCTTTGCATTCGATTCTGGTGTATCCATGATTTCAATAACACCGGCAACAGAACCAGAAGATTTACTCATCTTTGAGGTTGCATCTTGTAAATCATTTATCTTCGCTGCAGTTTTTAGAATATAAGCATCCGGGATTTGGAAGGTTTGTCCATACTTAGTATTGAATCGCTGCGCTAAATCGCGTGTAAGTTCGATATGTTGACGTTGATCTTCGCCGACTGGCACGTAATCAGCTTGATACAAAAGTATGTCGGCTGCTTGCAACATTGGATATGTAAAGAGTCCAACAACTGCGCGATCAGAACCAGACTTAGAAGACTTGTCTTTGAACTGTGTCATACGGCTTGCTTCACCAAAGCCAGTGAGGCATTCCATAATCCAACCTAATTGATTGTGCTGTGGCACTTGAGATTGAATAAAGAGAGTTGATTTTTCAGGTGAAATACCAAGAGCTAATAACTGCGCTGCTGAAGCCAATGTGCGTTTTCTAAAGTGTGCCGGATCAGTCTCAATTGTTAGAGCGTGTAAATCAACAATGCAATAAAAAGCATCATGGCCATCTTGAAGATCAACCCATTGCTTGACCGCACCTAAGTAATTTCCAAGATGGAATGAGTCGCTAGTCGGCTGAATTCCCGAGAGCACTCTCTTCATGGCTTTAGCGGTCATAGAGTGATTCTCGCATGCTTTATATAACTCTCGATATCAATAAACGCCCTGCCCGCTTACCTTCCATAGAAAGTACGGTGATGCGAATACCGTTCACACTTGCGACATCGCCCTCGCGAGGGATGTGACCAAGAAAATGCATTACAAATCCACTTGCAGTTTCATATGGTCCCTCAGGAATTTCTAAACCTGAATCATCACGCAAATCATCCACAGAAATAAGACCATCTACCTCAAAATCTTCAGTCTGGGATTGTGTAGGCAATACCTCTTTATATTCATCATATTCATCACGAATATCACCGATTAGAGATTCCACGAGATCTTCCAGAGTCACAATTCCATCAGTTCCGCCGTATTCATCGAGCACGATTGCTAAATGTTGGCGTTGATTACGCATTTCAGTAAGCGCAGGTAAAACACCTTTTGTTCCAGGTAAGTACATGATGTTGCGAACAAGTTCTTGAATCTTTCCACCAGAATTCGCAAGGGATGTGTCGAGTAGATCGCGCACATGGATAAAACCAATTACTTCATCACTGGAACCACGCACAACGGGATAGCGCGAATGTGCTTTCTCGACTGCGAGCGCAATTGCTTTAGCAACAGTGAGTGAGCCATCCATGAAATCAACTTCAGTGCGAGGAACCATAAGTTCATGTACTTGGCGCTCTGATGCATTGAATACTTCTTCAACAATGTCTCGCTCTTCATCAGTGAGCGCTGCATGTCCTGCAACTAAATCAAGTAGCTCTTCTTCAGACATCGCACTTCTTTGTTCTTTAGGGTCAACACCGAATGCGCGCACAACAAAGTCTGTCGATTTTGAAAGTAACCAAATAATGGGACGAAATAATTTGGCAATAATGTCAATTGTTGCAGCGGATGCTAGCGCTATTTCTTCAGTGCGAAATAGTGCAAGTCGCTTTGGTACAAGTTCTCCAAATACAAGTGAGAAATATGCAATCACTAATGTCACGCCAACTAAAGAAATAGTTGTGCTCCATGTTTCGCCAACTCCACGATCTTCCAACCAGGGAATTATGTAACCACCAAGTTTTTCAGCGCCAAGAGCTGCAGATAGGAAACCACAGACTGTGACACCAACTTGAGCCGCTGCTAAGAAACGATTTGGGTTTTGGGCAAGGAGTGCAACGCGTGCCCCGCGTCGACCTCGGGTTGAGAGTTGGCGAATCTGACTATCTCGAAGTGAGATAAGTGCGATTTCAGCGGCAACGAAGAGGGAGGCCAGGAGAATTAGCCCTGCAACCGTGGCGAGGTCACCCACGAGTGATCCCAGCGAATGTGACTCCATTATTTGCCAAGTATAGGCACTTCCCTTTTATGGGTGTTATGCCCTAGCCTTCCTTCACGCTCAAGGAACCCCTTGGACGCCTTAATCCTCGGACCGTCGGGCACGTACCTGCCCGGATAAGGAGATATAAAAATGGCATCAGTTGTATTCGAAGCCGCTACACGCATCTATCCAGGAACAACTGCACCTGCAGTCGACAAGCTCAACCTCACTGTCAATGATGGTGAATTTCTTGTGCTCGTTGGACCATCAGGTTGCGGTAAGTCAACATCACTTCGTATGTTGGCAGGACTTGAAGAGATCGATAACGGACGTATCTTGATTGGCGATCGTGATGTAACAAATGTTGCACCAAAAGATCGCGACATTGCAATGGTTTTCCAGTCATATGCGCTTTACCCACATATGACAGTTGCGGAGAACATGGGATTCGCTCTCAAAATTGCAGGAACACCTAAGGAAGAGCGCAGTCGTCGTGTTCTTGAAGCAGCAAAGTTGCTTGACCTTGAGCCATACCTAGAGCGCAAGCCAAAAGCTCTATCAGGTGGACAACGTCAGCGCGTTGCTATGGGCCGCGCAATTGTTCGCGAACCACAGGTATTCCTTATGGATGAACCACTATCAAACCTTGATGCGAAGTTGCGCGTAGCAACTCGTACACAAATTGCAGCGCTACAACGCCGCCTCGGTATCACAACTGTTTATGTAACTCACGACCAGGTTGAAGCTATGACCATGGGTGATCGCGTAGCAGTTTTGAAGGATGGACTTCTTCAGCAAGTTGATACTCCTCGTAATCTTTATGAAAATCCAGTAAATGCATTCGTTGCAGGATTTATTGGATCACCAGCAATGAACTTGCTCAATGCTCCAGTCAGTGGCGGAAAAGCAATGCTTGGAGATCTAGCTGTTGCAGTTCCTGCAAGTGCTGGCGCCACCGTCACAGTTGGTATTCGTCCAGAAGGCTTCATACCAGCAACATCAGGCTTCCACGTTCTCGTAGAAGTTGTTGAAGAGCTCGGTGCTGATGCATTCGTTTACGGAAAGCCTGCTGATACATCAGTTAAGTTTGCTAATGCATCTGATGAAGGCGCACAAGTAATTGTTCGCTGGGATCCAAAGAGCCCACCAAAGCCAGGACAAACAATTACTGTTGGCGTAAACCCAGCAATAATTCACCTCTTCAACGCAACAACTGGAGAGCGCATTAAGTAATTAGAATATAAAAATCCCCGCCGGGTAACTGGCGGGGATTTTTTTATTGAGAATTTATGCCATTGCTTTCTTAAGATTTTCATCAATAGAGGCGAGGAAATCTTGGGTATTTTGCCAAGGCGCATCTTTTGAAATAAGGATTGCAAGGTCTTTTGTCATCTTTCCAGACTCAACAGTTTCAATACATACTCTCTCAAGTGTTGAGCAGAACTTTGCGAGTGCTGCATTGTTATCAAGCTTTGCACGGTGTGCTAATCCTTGGGTCCAGGCAAAGATTGAAGCAATTGGATTTGTTGATGTTGCACGGCCAGCTTGGTGTTCCCGATAGTGACGTGTCACTGTTCCATGGGCTGCTTCTGATTCAACAATCTTTCCATCTGGTGTCATGAGAACTGATGTCATTAGACCGAGTGAGCCATAACCTTGTGCGACGGTATCTGATTGAACATCTCCATCGTAATTCTTACAAGCCCAGACGTAGCCACCTTCCCAGCGAAGTGCTGTTGCAACCATGTCATCAATCAAGCGGTGCTCATATGTAATTCCTGCTTTTTCAAAATCTGCCTTGAATTCTGCTTGATAAATATCTTCAAAGATATCTTTGAAGCGCCCATCGTAGGCTTTGAGAATTGTGTTCTTTGTAGAAAGAAATACAGGATATTTACGAATAAGTCCGTAATTCATAGATGCACGAGCAAAATCGCGAATTGATGCATCGATGTTATACATACCCATTGCAATACCTGATGATGGGAAATCAAAGACGTTGAACTCCATTGGCTTTGAACCATCTTCTGGAACGAAAGTCATTGTTAGCTTTCCAGCACTTGGAACAAGGAAATCTGTCGCCCGGTACTGATCACCAAATGCGTGACGACCGATAACGATTGGCTTTGTCCAGTGTGGAACTAGACGTGGAACATTTTTGATAATGATTGGCTCACGGAAAATAACTCCACCAAGAATATTGCGCACAGTTCCATTAGGAGATTTCCACATTTTTTTCAGACCGAATTCTTCAACGCGAGCCTCGTCTGGAGTGATAGTTGCGCACTTGACGCCAACGCCATGCTTTTGAATTGCATGTGCTGAATCAATAGTTACTTGATCGTTAGTCGCATCGCGATTTTCCATACCCAAGTCGTAGTACTCAAGATTGACATCGAGATAAGGCAAGATGAGTGAGTCTTTGATGAAGTGCCAAATAATGCGAGTCATCTCATCGCCATCTAGTTCAACAACCGTGCCTGCAACTTTAATCTTATTCATTTGAGTACTTGCTCCTTAGAGTGTTAGAACATCTGCTTGTTTTGCACGGACAGCTTCAGCAGCTGCTTTCAAAGCGCTAACTTCTGAATCAGTAAGTTTGCTTTCAACTACTTTCTTAATTCCTTCGCGACCAATCTCAGCTTCAACACCAAGATAGACACCAGAAATTCCATATTCGCCATCGACCCATGCGCACACTGGCATTACTGCACCTGAGTCTTCAATTACTGCTTTTGCCATACGAGCAGCCGCTGCAGATGGTGCGTAATATGCAGAACCCGTTTTTAGTAGCGCAACAACTTCTGCGCCACCATTGCGTGTGCGATCCACTAATTCATCAATCTCTGGCTGTGAAAGAAGATCACTGAGTGCCTTACCATCGACGGTGCAACGACTTGGAACTGGAACCATTGTGTCTCCGTGTGAACCAAGTGTCAGTGTCTTTACAGAACCAACCTTTACGCCTAATTTTTCAGCAACAAAGTTAGTAAAGCGCGCTGTATCGAGCATTCCTGCCTGACCCATTACGCGATTCTTTGGGAAATTTGATGCAATCTGAGTAAGTGCTGTCATCTCATCGAGTGGATTAGATACAACGATTATGACTGCTTTGGGTGAGTGTTTAGCAATATTTTCAGCAACCCCACGAACGATTCCTGCATTGACGCCAATGAGATCCATACGACTCATTCCTGGCTTGCGAGGAAGTCCAGCAGTAATGACAACTACATCTGAATTCGCAGTTGCTTCGTAGCCAGCACCTTCAGGAGTTGTTGTTGCGCCAATAATTTTTGTTTCAAATCCTTCGATTGAACGAGATTGATTCATATCGAGTGCCAAACCTTCTGGCTTTCCTTCAAGGATGTCGGTAAGTACAACTGTGTCAAAGATGTTGTATTCAGCTAACCGAAGCGCTGTTGTTGATCCGTAGAATCCTGCACCTACAACTGTAACTTTTCCGCCCATGGCGTACTCCTTTGTCGTTTACAACTCTCTTGACGTCAAGATAACTCTACCGTCCATGCGGTAGTGCTATTGCCAGAACGAAGAGCGCCACCGCAATGGCTGCAGGCAAAAAGAACTCAATCCTGCGTGAATTTCGTGCAGCAATTGCATGACCGAGTGTTCCACCGCCGATAAGAAGTGACCCAGTTCTCACGTAACCAATGATGCCCATAAGTACTCCCAAACATATGAGGGAGTAGCTACTGATTCGCAAAGTGCTTGAGATCAGCTGCATGCATCAACCACATTTGTTAATAACATTGCACGTGTCATTGGTCCAACTCCGCCAGGCATCGGCGAAACAAAACTAGCAATTGCATACGCCTCTGGAGAAATATCTCCATTCAATCCTGAGTCACCGCGGCTAATTCCAACATCAATAAGAGTTGCACCGGGCTTGACCATGTCAGCTTTTAGAAAATGTGTCTGGCCAATTGCAGCTACAACAATGTCAGCATTTCGGGTGTGCTTTGCTAAATCTTTTGTACCTGTATGAGTAAGAGTAACTGTTGCATTTTCTGCACGTCTTGTGAGCAATAAACCTAATGGCCGGCCCACTGTTAGACCACGACCAATAACAGTAATTTCGGCACCATCAAGATTTATTCTGTAATGACGAAGTAGCGCAACGATTGCACGGGGTGTGCAAGGAAGAGGTGCGTCATAACCTGCTACTAATCGTCCTAAATTCATTGGATGCAAGCCATCAGCATCCTTATTAGGATCGATTGCTTCTAAAACTTTCTGAGTATTTATTCCCTTTGGAAGTGGTAATTGCACAATATAACCAGTGCATTCTTTAGATGAATTGAGATCTTTGACTGCGGCGAGAACATCACTTTCCGATGCACTTGCTGGAAGATCAATACGTATTGATGTGATTCCTACTTCTTTGCAATCACTATGTTTGCCACCAACGTAAGAGTGGGAACCAGGATCATCTCCAACAAGAATTGTGCCTAGTCCTGGCGTGATTCCTTTTTCTTTCAATACTGCAACGCGCAGCGCTAGCTCTTGTTTTATTTGAGTGGCTAATGCTTTGCCATCCAGAATCACTGCGCTCATGTTCGTATCCTATTAGGCGTGGGAGAAGTGTCTGGTACCCGTGAAAAACATCGCGATTCCGGCGCTTTGCGCTGCAGCAATTACTTCTTCGTCGCGCACGCTTCCACCTGGTTGAACTACAGCGGTAATTCCTGCATCGATGAGAATCTGTAAGCCATCAGCAAATGGAAAGAATGCATCACTTGCAGCAACGCTTCCTTTGACTCGATCTCCTGCGCGCTCAACTGCAAGCTTTGCAGAATCAACTCTATTTACTTGACCCATACCTATTCCAACTGAGGCAGTATCTTTTGCAAGCAGAATTGCATTGCTTTTGACGCTTCGAACACTGCGCCACGCAAATTCAAGATCTCTCATTGCTTGTAAATCAACTGGCTGACCAGATACTTGTTTCCATTGCGATGGTGAATCACCTGATGCATCTATGAGGTCAGTATTTTGTAATAACACTCCACCGGAAACAGGGCGCATTTCTAATGGATTGATTCCAGGAACTTCGCATTGCAAAATACGAATTGATGGCTTCTTAGAAAGAATTTCAAGGGCTTCTGGTTCATAGCCTGGAGCAATAATTACCTCTGTAAAAACTTGTGAAAGTGGGGTTGCCATTTCAACTGTAACAATTCGGTTAGCTGCTACAACACCACCAAATGCTGAGACTGGGTCACACTCGTGTGCATGCTTATATGCAATGCCAACACCAAGTGCGCAGACTGCAATTCCACATGGATTAGCATGCTTCATGATCGCAACTGCAGGATCGCGATGATCTAATACAGCACGCCAAGCAGCATCTGCATCCGTGTAATTATTGAAAGACATCTCTTTGCCATGTAGTTGCTCTGCGCTAACAATTCCTGATGGGCCACCTGAATAAATGGCTGCGCTTTGATGTGGATTCTCCCCGTAGCGCAAAGTATTTTCTTGGTGCCAGATTCGTCCAAACCATTCCGGAAGTTCTTCGTCTTTGCCTAACCAGTTAGCAATAGTGAGGTCATACTCTGCTGTTGTTCTAAATACATCTCGAGCTAAATCTTGACGCTCTTGCCCAGTAAAACCACCTGCTTTGATTGCGGTAACAAGTAGATCATATTGAGATGTATTACTGAGAACGGCAACGGAGCCATGATTCTTTGCTGCACCACGCAACATTGATGGGCCACCAATATCAATTTGTTCAATACATTCAGCGAACTTTGCACCAGAGGCAATTGTGGCTGCGAAGGGATATAGATTGATGATTACTAGATCAAAGGGTGCAATATCTAAATCTTTAATTGCTTGCATATGCTCTGGATTATTTTGATCTGCCAATATTCCGGAATGCACGCGGGGGTGTAATGTCTTTACGCGTCCGCCCATGATCTCTGGAAATCCTGTATATGCGCTGACTTCTGTAACTGCTATCCCTGCATCCGCTAAATTCTTTGCAGTAGATCCTGTAGAAAGAATCTCTACTCCAGCATCAGATAGGACTTTTCCAATTTCTACAAGTCTGGCTTTGTCATAGACGCTGATGAGCGCTCTGCGGATTGGTTTGCGATCAGCCATGTCGTGACTCCAGAATAGGTAATACTTCTTTTATGGCCGCAACAATGAGACCTCGTTCAACTTCCTTAATTCTCTCATGAAGAGATGCTTCGTTATCGCCAGGCAATATTGAAACTCTCGCTTGTGTAATTATTTCTCCAGTATCTATGCCTTGATCAACCCAATGAATCGTGGTGCCAGTTTCCGATACTCCGGCTGCTAACGCGTCCCGAACCGCATGGGCACCGGGAAATAGTGGAAGAAGTGCTGGGTGGCTGTTGACTGTAGGAAAAGTTTGAACAAAATCTGGCGATAAAATCCGCATAAAGCCAGCGCTAATAACAAGATCAGGCTTGAGATTATTCACGCAATCAAATATTTCGTAATCCCACATCTTTCGATCACTCTTCATTTCAATGACATGGGTTGGAATTGCTTTAAGCCGTGCACGTTCTAAGACAAGAGCATCAGCGCGATCGGATATAACAGCAACTATCTGGCTCTTAAGTTCTGCGTCATCAATGATCGCCTGTACCAAACTTCCATTTCCTGATGCCAGGATTACAGCTCTTTTCACCGCTTCAATGGATTCGATAACGAGATTCTGGGTATAAATATTGTCAACAATATTCCAAGCCCAAGTTCTGCTCCGATTACAAGAGGGAATTTCCAGAGTGAAACACCAACAGAATCCAAAATATTTGTAATGAGGGCTCCACTACTAAAGAAAGCAAGAAGAAAAATTATTGCACAAGAAAGGAAATAACTCTGTACTAATGTGCGAGAACTTAGTTGAATGGTCCACGTCGTCATAAGCGCACCGATCGCAATAATAATAATTATGAAAGAAAGATGCCACATTGCCTTCTCGGCTGGAACAGCACCTAATAGTGGAATGGCAGGAATCTCAAATAGTCGATGACTCCACGGTGCTACAAGTGTTCCTGAACCGATTGCAAAACCCGAGCCTGCTAAATAGGAAAGTGTCGCAATAATTGCATTTGGAATGTAGAGAATATTGATAAACAAAAGAAGGATTCCACCGAGAATTCCAGGTTGGAGAACTTGAGTTAGATCTTCAACCATTGAAAGATTTGTGAGAATTGTTATTCCGAAAATGATTGAACTTACTCCCAATAAAAGTGCAATAGCACGTGAGCTAAAAAGAATGGCTTGCGATATAACTAGTCGACGCCCAACGCTAAAGGTCGTCATTATTGCAATTGGGAGAATAATCAATGGTGCTAAATACCACTGTGGTTGGACAGCATCTGTTCTGCTCATATAGCTAAATAGCATCGCTATGAGTGTGTACTCCATTACGTAAGCGATTCTGGCAAAAGAAATTAGCGAGACTTCCTCATCAAGCTTTTCCATACTTCGAGCAAAACCACTGCGAATGGCAAGTACTGGAAATATAAGTGCGCCTAATGGCAAATAAGAAAGTAATCCGGGTGTGCCGGCTGGTGGTAATGAAAGTGTGAATGGCAAGTGGTGTGCGCCTAACCAAATCCACATCGCGCCACGCATTGGATCTGTTGTATTTCCATTGACGCTACCTGCAGTTGCCCACGCAATGAGGGAGAGAAATGAGATTGGCAAAAGTACCAATGCAATACTGCGCACTACTTGACCTAAAGTAACGGCAAGTACGCGCTGAAACATTGTGCGCTAGCGCTCTAATATGGCGCGCATCAAACGCGCCGTTTCACTTGGAGTCTTACCAACTTTTACTCCCGCTGCCTCTAATGCATCTTGCTTTCCTTGCGCAGTTCCTGAAGAGCCAGAAACAATTGCGCCAGCATGACCCATTGTCTTTCCTTCTGGTGCCGTAAACCCTGCAACGTATCCAACAACTGGCTTTGTTACATATTCACTAATAAATGCAGCAGCACGCTCTTCAGCATCGCCACCAATTTCACCAATCATCACAATTGCTTTCGTATCAGGATCATCTTGGAATGCGCGCAGGCAATCAATATGCGTGGTTCCAATGACTGGATCTCCACCGATTCCAACAGCTGTACTAAATCCAATATCTCGAAGTTCATACATCATTTGGTATGTAAGAGTTCCTGATTTTGAAACTAAACCAATTGGACCAGGGCCTGTGATATCAGCAGGGATAATTCCTACATTTGATTTACCAGGGCTAATAATTCCTGGACAGTTAGGCCCGATAATTCGTGTTGTTCCTTTTGCAAGTGCATGTGCATAAAAACTTGCAGAATCATGAACTGGAATTCCTTCAGTGATAACAACCACGAGTGGCATCGCAGCATCGATTGCGTCGATTACTGCTGCCTTTGCAAACTTAGGAGGAACAAATACGACAGAAACATTTGCTTTTGTTGCAGCAATCGCCTCGGAAACCGAATTGAAAACAGGGAGCTGATGTCCATCGATATCAACGCTCTGTCCACCTTTTCCTGGTGTCACTCCGCCAACAACTTTAGTACCAGAGGCAAGCATGCGACGTGTGTGCTTTGTTCCTTCAGAACCTGTCATACCTTGAACAATTACTGTGCTGGATTCGTTGAGAAAAATAGACTTTACTTCGCCGCCTATTCTGCAGCGCGATTTGCTGCTCCATCAATAGTTTCTGCCTGTTCGATCAATGGATGCGCTGCTTTGTTGAGAATTGCGCGACCTTCTAGAACATTGTTTCCATCGAGGCGCACCACGATTGGCTTAGTTGCTTTATTACCTAGTAATTCAAGTGCTTGAACAATTCCAGTCGCAACCGCATCACATGCAGTTATTCCACCGAATACGTTTACGAATACGCTCTTTACATCTTTATCACCCAAGATAATTGAAAGTCCATCTGCCATTACTTGAGCAGATGCACCTCCACCAATATCTAGGAAGTTTGCTGGACGAACTCCACCATGTTTTTCGCCTGCATATGCGACAACATCGAGTGTGCTCATAACAAGACCTGCACCATTACCGATGATTCCTACTTGACCTTCAAGTTTTACGTAATTGAGATCTTTCTCTTTCGCCGCTGCCTCAAGTGCGTTAGTTGCAGCATGATCGATGAGTGCTTCATGTTCAGGGTGGCGGAAACCAGCATTTTCGTCAAGAGTAACTTTGCCATCGAGTGCAATAACTTTTCCATCTTTTGTCTTTACTAGTGGGTTGACTTCAACAAGGGTTGCGTCTTCAGATAGAAAGACTTCCCATAGCTTGAGCAAAACCTGTGCAACTTGTTCGGCAACATCGGCCGGAAACTGTGCTGCACTAACAATTTCTTGCGCTTTTGAAAGAGTGATTCCATCAATTGCAGATACAGGAATCTTTGCTAATTTTTCAGGAGCGGTGTGTGCTACTTCTTCAATATCCATTCCGCCAGATACAGAGGCCATGACTAAGAAGGTTCGGTTTGAACGATCAAGAAGAATTGCTAAATAATATTCAGATTCAATAGGGGCTGCAGCTGCAATCATTACTGTGCGAACAGTGTGACCTTTGATATCCATTCCTAGGATTGCCCCAGCTTTTGCACGAGCATCCGTAGGGTCTTCTGCGAGTTTTACTCCGCCAGCTTTTCCGCGTCCACCAACTTTTACTTGTGCTTTGACAACTACTTTGCCACCAATTTTTTTAGCAGCTGCTTCTGCTTCATCTGCAGTGTGTGCAATTGCGGCAGCTAAAACAGGTACGCCATGTTTTTCAAAGAGATCACGGGCTTGGTATTCAAAGAGATCCACGGATCACTCCAATTCAAATAAATGATGTACGAAGAGCCTAATCCTAGAGCTTTTCAACGGGTGCATAACGCAGGAGTAAACGCTTCTCGCCATACTCTCCAAAATTTATTGTCGCTTCAGCCTTCTCGCCCTCGCCTGCAGTTGCCACAACTGTGCCGAGGCCAAATGTGTCATGTGACACACGCTCACCCACCGCTAATTGAATTGAATTTATTTTCTTTCCTGTTGCTCGTGGAGGCGCAGTAGTAACTGTTCTTGTTTTCTTAACAAGTGATGGTGAGAGTGACGATGATGAAGCATTGCGCCATTCAATGAGATTCTCTGGAATTTCATCTAAGAAACGAGATGCAGGGTTATACGTTGGCGCTCCCCAAGAGGAACGATATTCTGCGCGAGAAATATAAAGACGCTCACGTGCACGAGTGAGACCAACGTATGCAAGTCGTCGCTCTTCTTCAATTTCATCTTTCTCGCCAAGAGTTCGAGAGTGTGGAAATATTCCATCTTCCATTCCTGTAAGAAAAACAGTCGGAAATTCTAAACCTTTAGCGGTATGTAGAGTCATTAGAGTTACTACGCCGCCATGGTCTTCACCTTCAGGAATCTCATCTGCATCGGCGACCAATGAAACCTTTTCTAGGAACCCAGCAAGTGAAATCTCTTCGTCTTCACCTAGTTCTTCAATAGGGCGTTCTTCATATTCCATGCTCACAGCTAAAAGTTCTTTCATATTCTCAACACGGACTTCATCTTGTGGGTCCACGCTACTTGCAAGCTCAGCTAATAATCCAGATTGTTCTAGTACTGCCTCAACAATTACTGATGGTCGCGTCTTTGCCTCTACTAAAACATTGAGTGCGATAAGCATGGAAACAAATTCATTGATGGATTGCGCGGCCCGATTAGGAATTCCTGGAGCTTCACTTGCGCGATTGAGTGACTGCCAAAAAGATAAGCCGTTAGCGCTTCCAAATAACTCCACACACTCCAAGGCACGATCACCAATTCCGCGCTTTGGTAAATTTATAACTCTTCGAATCGAAATTTCATCTTCAAGGTTTGATAGCACACGCAGATAAGCAAGTAAATCTTTTACTTCTCGGCGTTCATAAAAGCGAAGTCCACCAACGACTTTGTAAGGCATCGCACTTCTCATAAAAACTTCTTCAAAGACACGTGATTGAGCATTCGTGCGATAGAAGATTGCTGTATCCCCCGGTTGCGACAACCCACTCTTTTGTAATTCTCGAATCTCATCTGTTACAAATTGGGCTTCATCATGTTCGCTCTCAGCAATATAGCCAGTCAACGGTGCACCAGCACCCGCCTCTGACCAGAGATTCTTTTCTTTACGACTTACATTCTGCGTAATAACGGCATTGGCAGCATTGAGAATATTCTGCGTTGATCGGTAGTTTTGTTCAAGTAGGACAGTTGTCGCATTTGGATAATCGAGTTCGAATTGCAAGATATTGCGAATCGTTGCGCCACGGAAACCATAGATTGACTGGTCAGCATCGCCAACAACACAGAGTTCAGCGGCAGGAAGTCCTTCAGATTCATTTCCGACAAGTTCCTTTACGAGTATGTATTGGGCATGATTAGTATCTTGATATTCATCTACTAATACATGGCGAAAGCGAGATCTAAAGCGGGCTTTTGCTTCAGGAAATTGCTGAAGTACTTGAACAGTTTTGAGAATTAGATCATCAAAATCCATAGCGTTGGCCTGCTGAAGGCGTTTTTGATAGATGCTGTAGACATCGGCTACAACTTCTTCAAATTGATTAGATGTGGCATTCACATAATCATGTGGCCCCATTAATTCATTTTTAGCATTTGAAATCATTGCCTGGAATTGACGTGCTGGATAACGTTTTGAATCTAAGTTGAGTTCTTTGGCAACGATTGTGATCAGACGCAAGGAGTCTGCTGAGTCATAAATGGAAAAGGAATTTGAGTATCCAAGGCGATTAGCCTCTTGTCTCAAAAGTCGTACACATGCTGAGTGAAATGTAGATACCCACATTGATTTTGCAACAGGGCCAACGAGATCTGCAACTCGCTCTTTCATCTCCCCTGCTGCCTTATTTGTGAATGTAATAGCTAATATTTGATAAGGGGCAACATTTCGTCGTGACATGAGATATGCAATACGGCGAGTGAGTACGCGAGTTTTTCCTGAACCAGCACCTGCAACAACAAGTAATGGACCACCGGCATGAGTCACAGCCGCAGATTGCTGCGGATTCAATCCTGCTAGCAGTGGATCGTTAGACTCATTCATAAGGAAGGAAGGCTATCTTTAAATAGCCATTCCCAGATTAGTATTGGTCATTATCAAAGGAGAGACTCATGGAACCGATAGCCGATAGCGAGATCAAGAAGGTCCTAGTTATCAATGCCCATCCAGATGACTCCGATTTTGGTGCTTCAGGAACAATCGCTCAGTGGGTAAAAAAAGGAATTGAAGTCTCCTATGTCTTTTGCACCAATGGTGACCAAGGTGGCGAAGAATCTGGAATTGCTAAAGAAGATATGCCCGCTGTTCGCCAACGTGAACAAAGAGCAGCTGGTGCTGCTGTTGGAGTTACAGATATAACTTTCTTGAATTATGTTGATGGACATTTAGAAGCAACTATCCAACTTCGCAAAGATATTGTGCGCCAAATTAGAATCTCACAACCAGATCGAATGGTCTGCCAAAGTCCTGAGCGAAATTGGGATCGAATTGGTGCAAGCCATCCAGATCATTTGGCCGCAGGTGAAGCAGCAATACAAGCGGTTTATCCAGATGCCAGAAACCCATTTGCATTTACGGACTTACTCAAAGATGAGGGCCTAAAACCTTGGAAAGTCAAAGAAGTATGGGTGATGGGCTTTGCGACTCCTGATCACTTTGTAGATATCACGGATACATTTGATCTAAAGATGAATGCACTTCATTCTCATGTTTCTCAAACTGCTCATAACCCAGAACTTGAAAATATGGTCAAAGAATGGGGACAGCGAAATGCTGGCGTGGCAGGCTTTGCCGAAGGAAGAATTGCTGAAGCTTTCAAAATAATAAATACAAACTAAATTATTTGATAGTTACTTTCTCGATGGCTACGAGTTGCACAGGAAAACCATCACCTGCGTAAACATATTGACCTTTACCATCAGGCTGAACAGCGCCCAAGCTAGCAATCGAGTTCAAAATATCGAGACCAGAAGTAACTTTGCCCCATATTGTGTAATTTGGTTGAAGGCTTGAATCACCAAAGACAAAGAAGATTTGGCTTCCATTTGTATTTGGTCCTGAATTAGCCATTGCAACAGTGCCAGCGGGATAAGTCATTACTTTGCCAACTGGCAAATTTTCATCCATGTAGCCTTTCCATCCTGTTGGGCTACCGCTTGCACTAGCTGTTGGATCCCCGCATTGCAGAACAAAAAGACCTTGTGTTGTAAGTCTGTGGCAGATGCTTTGATCAAAATATCCGGCCTTAGCAAGAGTTGTTAGCGCAGTAATTGTTACAGGCGCTTTCTTACCTACAGTTTCAACAACAATATCTCCACAATTTGTGGAAAAAATAATTGTGCGTGGAAGCGATTTGAGGCTCTTTGTGGGTTGTACAACCTTTTTTGGATCATGAGGAATAGCTTTTGATTTTGTGCACTTAGGTGGGTTTACTTTTGGTTCAGCAGCTAGCGCTGGTGAAGTTGAAAAAATAGATGCCAAAAGTGCAACTGTTACCGCAATTCCAAAAGTGCGTTTCATATCATTCCCACTCAATAGTTCCTGGTGGCTTACTCGTGATGTCGAGAACCACTCGATTTACTTCGCGAACCTCATTAGTGATCCGCGTTGAAATCTTTTCAAGGACATCATACGGAACTCTTGACCAATCTGCAGTCATTGCATCTTCACTAGATACGGGACGTAACACAATTGGGTGACCATATGTACGACCATCACCTTGAACTCCCACACTTCTCACATCTGCCAATAAAACAACGGGGCATTGCCAGATATCACGATCTAAGCCCGCTAATTTTAGTTCAGCTCGTGCGATGGAATCAGCATGACGCAATATTTCTAAGCGCTCTTCATTTACCGCGCCAATAATGCGAATTCCAAGTCCGGGGCCAGGAAATGGCTGACGCCAAACTATTTCCTCAGGAAGTCCTAACTCAATTCCCACCTGACGAACTTCATCTTTGAATAAAGTTCTAAGTGGTTCGACTAAAGTAAATTTCAAATCATCAGGTAGGCCACCAACATTATGGTGTGACTTTATATTTGCAGTTCCTGTTCCGCCACCTGATTCAACAACATCGGGATAGAGAGTGCCTTGTACTAGGAATTCAACTTCTCCACCTGCAGCAATATCTCGAGCAGCTTTTTCAAAAGATCGAATAAATTCGCGGCCAATAATTTTGCGCTTTTCTTCAGGATCAATTACGCCCGCAAGGGCATCTAAGAATTGTGAAACGGCGTCAACAACGACCAAATCAACACCTGTTACTGCAACAAAGTCACGTTGAACTTGTTCGGATTCTCCGCTACGTAATAATCCGTGATCAACAAATACACATGTGAGTTGTGAACCTACTGCGCGTTGAATTATTGCTGCTGCAACTGCAGAATCGACTCCACCTGACAAACCGCAAATTACTCTCTTGCTACCAATTATCTCTTTAGCTTTTGCGATTTCATTTTCAGCAATATTTGCCGTTGTCCATGTTGGTGTACACCCTGCGATATTGAGTAACCAGTTCTTCAAAATTGCTTGCCCATATTCAGAATGTAGAACTTCTGGGTGGAATTGAACGCCAGCTAACTTTCCTGATCCATTTTCAAATGCTGCAATCGGTGTATCAGCAGTCGATGCGCAAACCGTGAAGCCCGCTGGTGCCTGGGAAACTGCATCACCATGTGACATCCATACCTTTTGCTTCTCTGGAATCGATGTAAATATTTTTGTGGATGTTTTTGCTACAAGATCGGTACGTCCAAATTCTGATTTTCCAGTCTGACTAACTACGCCACCGAGTGCAGCAGCCATCTTTTGAAAACCATAACAAATACCAAAGATAGGAATACCTAGTGCAAATATCTCTGCATCAAAACTAGGAGCATTTTCTGCATAAACGCTTGAAGGCCCACCCGATAAAACAATTGCAGCTGGTGATTTAGCTTTTACTTGAGCAGCAGTAATTGTTGAGGGGACTATTTCGGAAAATACATTTGCCTCGCGAACTCGACGTGCAATGAGTTGTGCATATTGAGCCCCAAAGTCGACGACAAGTACGGCGCCGCTTTCAGGAACTTCTTTAGGCACGATGAATAATTACTTCTACTCGCTGAAAAGATTTCACATCGGAATAACCGCATGTAGCCATTGCGCGACGTAATGCGCCAAAGAGATTCATGGAGCCATCTGCTGCATGGGAAGGTCCAAGCAAAATCTCTTCAAGAGTTCCTGATGTACCAACTGCAACACGTTCACCACGTGGCAAAACTTGGTGATGAGCCTCTGATCCCCAGTGCCAACCAAGGCCTGGTGCTTCTACAGCTTTTGCAAGTGGTGAGCCCATCATTACTGCATCAGCGCCCATAGCAATTGCTTTTGCGATATCACCGCTGCGACCAACTGAACCATCGGCAATAACGTGAACGTAACGACCACCAGATTCATCTAGATATTCACGGCGAGCAGAGGCAACCTCTGCAACTGCAGATGCCATTGGAACTTCGATACCTAAAACTTTACGAGTGGTGTGCGCAGAACCGCCACCGAATCCAACGAGTACACCTGCAGCACCTGCACGCATAAGGTGAAGCGCACCTGTTGCAGTTGCAACTCCACCAACTATTACTGGGACATCGAGTTCATAAATAAATTTCTTAAGGTTGAGTGCTTCTGTCTCCGATGCAACATGTTCAGCGCTCACAGTCGTTCCGCGGATGACGAATATATCGACACCTGCATCAATTACCGCTTTATGAAGTTGGGCAGTGCGCTGTGGTGAAAGCGAAGCCGCAACAGTGATTCCTGCATCGCGAATCTGCTTGATACGTTCTTTGATAAGAGTTGGTTGAATCGGTGCGCTATAAATTTCTTGCATGCGCTTTGTTGCATGCTTATCTGGCATCGATGCAATTTCACCAAGTGGAATACGTGGATCTTCATAGCGAGTCCAAAGGCCCTCAAGGTTGAGAACACCAAGTCCGCCTAATTTTCCAATAGCGATTGCAGTATCCGGTGAGACAACTGAATCCATTGGCGCTGCAAGCATTGGAAGTTCAAACTTGTATGCATCTATCTGCCACGCAGTTGAAACATCTTCTGGGTCGCGAGTACGACGACTTGGCACGATGGCAATATCGTCAAAAGAATAAGCAGTACGTGCGCGCTTTCCTGGTGCAATTTCAATATCGCTCATGGCGGGCTCCCCTACTTCTTACCTTGGTAATTTGGTGCATCGGCAACATGTAAAACATCATGTGGGTGGCTCTCTTGCAAGCCTGCTGCTGTAATTTGAATGAGGCGGCCTTCGCGGCGAAGCGTTGCAATATCTGGGGCTCCTGCATAACCCATACCTGAACGCAGTCCACCAACTAATTGATGAGTAACTTCGGCAACGCTGCCACTGTAAACAACGCGTCCTTCAATTCCTTCAGGAACTAATTTGTCTTCAGATAAAACATCGTCTTGCATATAACGATCTTTAGAATATGACTTTTGTTCTCCGCGAGATTGCATCGCACCAAGGGAGCCCATACCGCGATATGCCTTGTACTTTCGTCCATCAATTTCAACAAGTTCGCCAGGTGATTCTGCGCATCCTGCAAGAAGTGAACCAAGCATTACTGAATTTGCACCGGCAACAAGTGCTTTCACGATGTCACCAGAATATTGAAGTCCACCATCGGCAATAAGTGGAATACCTGCTTTGGCACATGCTTTGCTTGCTTCAAGAATTGCAGTTATCTGTGGAACACCAACACCTGCAACAACACGTGTTGTACAAATTGAACCTGGACCAACACCAACTTTTACCGCATCCGCTCCTGCATTGATCAGGGCCTGTGCACCAGCGCGAGTTGCAACATTGCCACCAATTATTTCGGTAATTGCTGAAAACTTTTTGATTCTCTCAATTGCATCTAGGACTGCGCGGTGATGACCGTGTGCTGTATCAACGACAACGACATCGACACCTGCCTCGATGAGCGCTTGTGCGCGAGCAAAGCCATCGTCGCCAACGCCAACAGCAGCACCTGCTAGGCCAACATTTTTTACTAATTTCACATGAATTACTTGCGCTTCAATCGACAAGTTACGGTGGATGATTCCAATGCCGCCAGCCTTAGCCATTGCAATTGCCATCTCAGATTCAGTGACTGTATCCATGGCGGAAGAAACCAATGGAATTGCGAGCGCGATATTTCGAGTCAGATGTGTTGCTGTATTTACTTCAGAAGGAACGACCTCAGATGCATCAGGAAGTAGCAAGACATCGTCATAAGTCAGGCCGAGCATCGCGATTTTCTCGTAATCGCTCATCGGCCCTCCATCTCGTATTCAATGAAGACGTAAGTCTATCGGGGCTTTAGAGCCCTACTGCACGCTCGATTTCAAGGCATGCACTCGGTAAATCATGTACAACTGCAACATCGGAACAATCTTTTGGATCCCAACCTGGTCCCCCAAGGACAATGCGAGGCGCTGGCCGCACCACTGGAAGATCGTTGAAGAATTTTGGGTTTGCATGCGCTGGTAATTGGGCCCATAGGAATATCGCCGGTGGTGCTGAGCGAGTTACAACTGCACAGAGAGCTTCATGCGGAGTTCTAGAGCCAAGTAGATAACTCTCGATCTCTTTTTCAGCAAGCGCTGCTGCTAATACATGTAGCGAAAGGCTGTGCATTTCCTCGCCCACTGATGCTAAAACAATTGGTCTTGGGTTTCTTGGTGTGAAATTCCTTGTTGCCTTTCCACGGAAGATTGTTTTGAGAATTTCAGTGAGCAGATGTTCTACTTCAATCCCTCGACCCGTTCTTTCCCAATCCTGACCAACTAATGTAAGCACTGGAACAATGACTTCCTGCCAGGAGCGAATGACGCCATTCTTTTTTATATCTTCCATAAGAAAAGTTACGACAAAGTCGCGATCTAGTGCCATCGCGGAGGAATAAATTGCATCTACAAATTCACTTCGATCTCGAAACTCTATTGCCATTGCATGAATTTCAACTGCGCTCTCGTGTTCGAGCGCTTGTTTTGATGCATCGGATGGGGAGACTCCTGAAGCTATGAGTCTTCGCATGACCATGAGTCGCGCAACATCCTGGGGGCCATACTTTCGATGGTTTCCCTCTTCATGATCTGTTGGACCAAGGCCATAACGGCGATCCCATGTTCTCAAGGTGGCTGGTGCAATCCCTAGCCTTCTGGCTACCCCCGCGACAGTGAGTAGCTCTTCCATGTGCCTATGGTGTCGCTAAGTGAGAGAACTCACCACTCCAAAACACGCTCATGAACAACTTCTGACCCGTTGCTACTTGAACAACCTATGAAGCGGTTGTATAGTGGGCGCATGGCTGAAATTTCGCGTTTACCCCAACCCACTACTGATAATTGGGATTGGCAGTACGAGGGCGCCTGCCGCAATTTGCCGGCAGAGATGTTTTTCCATCCAGATGGAGAACGTGGACCTCGCCGTCGCAATCGTGAAAATGCAGCAAAGGCTGTCTGCGCATCCTGCCCAGTAATGCTTGCATGCCGCACGCATGCACTTGCTGTTCAAGAGCCTTACGGAATATGGGGCGGTCTTTCTGAAGATGATCGCTTAGCGATTATTGATTCGGGTATGCCAGCAGCTATTTCTAGCGCTTCCTAATTATCTCCGGGCAAATTCCATGCTCGAACTCCCCCAATAATTCCTGCTTCGTTTGGAACAATCACCACATCATCGCCCAATTTGTGAATCACTGAATCTTTTATTCTGCGTGAATTTCCGCCACCCAAATACAGACGGTCCCAGTGAAAGACTGGGCGCAATTCATCGACCATTGCTTTGATGCGACGAGACCAAAAAGAATCTCCTAGTAAGCGACGTTGATGTTCACCAATCCAACTATCAAAAGTTTCGTTGCGGCGAATCGTTGCATGAGAGAGTTCGATATGTGGCGCTAGTTTTCCGCCATCGAATACTGCGCATCCAAGTCCTGTACCTAAAGTTAGTACAACTTCAAAACCAGATCCTGCAACAACGCCTGCCCCATGAACTTCTGCATCGTTGAGAACAAGTGTTGGTTTTCCCAGTGCGCGCGTTAGACCCTCGCGCATATCAAAGCCATCCCAGGCAGCTTTTAGTTGCGGATCCATTCGTGTTCGAGGTCCTGCAGTATTTATGTAATGAGGAGTTGAAACAACAACACCGTGGCGCATCATTCCTGGCATGCCAACACTGACTCGATCGGCTGCCGGTAATGATTTCGAGAGATCAACAATCGTTTCTATCAAACGAGTTGGCGAAAGTGGATAGGGCGTAGAAATGCGAATGGCCTGGGCTCTCATCGTTCCAGCACTATCGAGTACTGAAGCTTTGATACCCAAGCCACCGCAATCCACTGAGAGTGTTAGCTGCTCCATGGAGGTAAGAATAACTACTTAGTGGGAATGCCCACCAGGTCCGAGTGAGTGTCCATGTCCACCTGCTTCTGGCTCTTGATCTGCTGGACGCTCATAAACAACAGCTTCTGTTGTAATAAACATTGCAGCGATAGAGGCAGCGTTAGCAAGTGCTGAACGAGTTACTTTCACTGGGTCGATGACGCCATCTTTTGCAAGATCGCCATAGACATCAGTTGCAGCATTGAAGCCTTCGTTAGCTTTCATTGCGCGAACCTTTGCAACAACTACATAACCTTCAAGGCCTGCATTTTCTGCAATCCAGCGAAGTGGTTCATCGCATGCTTTGCGAACTAGGCGAACACCTACTGCTTTATCGCCAGTGAATCCAAGATCGCCTTCGAGTGAATCAGCTGCGTGAACAAGTGCAGCGCCTCCACCGATAACGATTCCTTCTTCTACTGCTGCGCGAGTTGCAGAGATGGCATCTTCAAGACGGTGCTTCTTCTCTTTCAACTCAACTTCAGTGTGTGCTCCAACTTTGATAACGCAGACACCACCAGCGAGTTTTGCAACGCGCTCTTGTAGCTTCTCACGATCCCAATCAGAATCTGTATTTGCAATCTCGTTGCGGATCTCAGAGACGCGTGCAGCAACAGCTGCCTTATCTCCTGCTCCATCAACGATTGTTGTTGCATCTTTTGAAATCACGATGCGGCGTGCTTTTCCAAGAGATTCAAGTCCTACTTGGTCGAGCTTCATTCCGATATCGGATGAAATAACCTGACCGCCAGTAAGTACTGCAATATCTTGCAACATTGCCTTACGACGATCTCCAAAGCCTGGTGCCTTCACAGCAGCTGAAGTAAATACTCCACGCATGCGGTTGACCACCATCGTTGAAAGCGCTTCGCCTTCAACATCTTCGGCAATAATCAAAAGTGGCTTTGATGCCTGTGCAACCTTTTCAAGGATTGGCAAGAGGTCAGCGAGCGCTGAAATCTTGTTTCCTGAGATAAGAACGTAGGCATCTTCAAGTACTGATTCCATGCGATCTTGATCGGTTACGAAATATGGAGAGATATAACCCTTATCGAATTGCATACCCTCGGTAAATTCGAGTTCAAGACCAGTAGTTGATGCCTCTTCAACAGTGATAACGCCATCTTTGCCGACCTTATCCATTGCTTCTGCAATGAGGTCACCGATAACGCGATCTTGCGCTGAAATGGTTGCAACATCTGCAATCTGTGCCTTGTCTTTTACAACAGTTGCATTTTCAGCCAAG
>JAPLBJ010000066.1 GCA_026392845.1 Actinomycetota bacterium | reverse complement strand
TCGCTTCGATCGAACGCTCAACCTCAGGATTAGACATTTTCACTCCCCTTGCTCTCATCCACAACTGACTCTGCATCGAGCAGGCTCATATCTACAGGAATATCAAACTCATCCGTTATCTCGACCTCGCCCGATTCTGAGCCTGTCCATCGGATCTGAAGCTCTCCTAGGGCAACCACTTGGTCAAAACGAAGCGCTCCCTGACGATAGAGGTCGAGCAAGGCAAGAAAGCGGGCAACGATAACTAGGGTGCTGGAAGCATCGGAGATTAGGCTGCGAAAGCTCATGCTCTTTGAGCGTCGGAGCGCCTCAACGACCAACTTGGACTCCTCAGCCACGCTCACAAGGGGCATATGCAGATGTTCTATAGCGACGACAGGTGTGACCTTAGGCGTGAGCACGCGCTCGGCTATGGCGGCGAAGCGCTGAGCGCCTACGCCTATGAGCACCTCGGGAAGGAGCGTGGCCAGGGCTGGATCTAGGGCAACGACTCGAGCAAAGGACTTATCTGCCAGCAGGATTCGATCATTGAAGGTGGAGGCAATCTCTTTGAATGCTCGGTATTGAAGCAGACGGGCAAAGAGTAAATCGCGAGCCTCAAGGAGGGCGAGATCTTCCTCATCCTCAACCTCACCGCTTGGCAAAAGTCTCGCCGCTTTGAGATCAAGCAAGGTTGCCGCTACGACTAAGAACTCAGTCGCTTGATCAAGTCGCCAGCCTTCTCCTGAAACTTCCAAGGCTCGAATAAAAGATATGAACTCATCAGTGACAGCGCTGAGCGCAATTTCCGTGATCTCCATCTTGTGGCGAGAAATCAATTGCAAGAGAAGGTCGAATGGCCCATCAAAATTTGTGAGGTGGACCGAGAATGGCGCAGAGGCGCTATCTATCGCATTCTCATCAATTGTCATATCCACGAGGCGAACCTTACTTCACACTTGCCCGAACTCTGTGTAATGCGTAGGCTCTGGCGCATTATAAAGAAAGAGGTTTCTCGCTTGAACGCTAAATCGACAATTGAGAACGATGTTGCAACAACTGCCACTCTTCTAGGCAAAAAAGCGAAGGCATTTGCTACTCCTGCCCCATTGACTGAGCATGGAAGCGCGAAAGTAATCTCGATCTTCAATCAAAAAGGTGGCGTTGGAAAGACAACAACGACAATCAACTTGGGTGCAAGCCTTGCTGAACTAGGGCGACGCGTTCTACTGGTCGACTTCGATCCACAAGGTGGTCTCTCTCTGGGACTTGGTGTCAACGCGCACTCACTTCCATTGGAACAGACTGTTTATTACGCCCTCATGACCCCGACTGCAAATATCGATGAGATTGTCCTAAAGACTGCAGTACCAGGATTAGATTTCCTTCCAGCTAATCGCGATTTAGGAACAGCAGAGACAACACTCGGCGCTGAAATTGGTGGACAGCAATATCTCAAGCGCGCACTCAATTCACTTCGCGATTATTACGACGTTATTTTGATCGATTGTCAGCCAACAATGGGACAGCTCACTATCAACGCACTCGTTGCATCTGATGAAGTCATCGTCCCTATGCAATGCGAATATTTCGCTCTTCATGGTTTCATTGAACTCAAGGGCAATCTAGATAAGGTGAAGAACTTCTTGAATCCTGATCTCAAGCTCATTGGAATTTTGGCAACAATGTATGACAAGAAGACTTCTCATAATCGCCAGGTTTTAGAGCGCATACTTGAGCAATTTCCAGAAGATGTTTTCGAAACAATTATTGCAAAGACGATTCGTTTTGCAGAGACAACAGTTGTAGGTGAGCCGATTACTAGTTACGCATCATCATCGGGTGGTGCAGCTTCATATCGTCGACTTGCTCGCGAACTCATTGCCAAGGGAGGCGCACGATGACACGTAGAGCTAATTTGCCAGGTGCCGACGAACTATTTCGCTCAACCGCTCCGGCGCTATCTTCTGTTCCAGCAGCAAATGAAACAGTTGCTGCACCACTTGTTGCTCCAGCAATTGCTACACCAAAAGCGCCTTCATCAAAGAAGGGTGTCCGCTCAATTGCACGACGTCGAGTGACAACAGTTGATCGTTCACCATCAGGGCGTGAACGCCACGACGAGAAAATTACCGTCTACTTATCCCCTGATGAACTCTACGATTTAGATCAAGCACGCTTGCAACTTCGTGGTGATTTAGGTCTTGCTGCAGATCGCGGACGAATTGTTCGCGAATCAATCGCAGTCATAATTGCAGATCTTGAGGCAAAAGGTGATCAATCAATTTTGGCGCGACGCCTACGAGGTCTATAAAAACTATTGTGCACGAGGATGCGCGGAGCTATAACTTTCGCGAATCTTATCAATCGTTACCAAGGTGTATATCTGAGTTGTAGTAACCGAGGCATGTCCCAACAACTCTTGTACTACGCGGATATCTGCGCCACCATCTAAAAGGTGCGTTGCATATGAATGTCTAAATACGTGGGGCGAAACTTTCTCTTGTAGACCGACAGCAGTCGCTGCATCTAAAACAATCTGCCACGCACTTTGACGAGATAATCGAGTACCGCGCGAGTTTAGAAATAGAGCGCTGTCAGCCTTCTTTTGTTTAGCTATTAGGGTCGGACGAACTCGCACTTGATAATCAAGGAGTGCTTTCGTAGCAAAAGAACCAAGCGGAACGATTCGCTCCTTGCCACCTTTGCCACGTAATTTCACGGTAGCAATTTCATCTCCGTCATGTGAAGTTGCAGAAATATCTAAAACATTAATTCCAATCAACTCACTTACTCGAGCGCCGGTTCCGTATAGAAGTTCCAAAAGAGCCCGATCGCGTAATGATGTTGAAATGCCCGGCCTATCAGCTGCCTCAATCATCGAGATGATTTGATCAATGCTCAAGGCCTTAGGTAATTTTCTAGGAATCTTCATTGTCTCTAGATTCAACGCTGGATTAGGCAGACCAAATTCTGAAAGAACATATTTGAAAAAAGTGCGAAGCGTAGATTCAACCCTGTTGGTACTCGACGGCGCTAATTCATTGCGTAATTCAATATGAAACAATTCGATAAATGTCGAATCAATCTCTTCGAGTTTTACTCCCTTCTCTTTGACAAAAGTGGAGAAAAGTTCTAAATCTCTCTGATAAGAAATTAGTGTATTTGTCGATAATCCTCGTTCAATTCGAAGATGGTCTAGAAATGATTGCTTTGCGAGTTCCAGATTCATTATGAACGTTTCTACTTATTCTTACGAGCAACCGCCGCTTTTATCAAGCCAACAAATAATGGATGAGGTTTAGTTGGGCGTGAACGCAACTCTGGGTGAGCCTGTGTTCCTACATAAAATGGATGAACGCTGGCCGGTAATTCCACAAACTCGACAAGGTCTAATTCTTTGTAAAAACCTGAAAACACTAATCCTGCATTACTGATTTGATCGCGATACTTATTGTTGACCTCATAACGATGTCGATGACGCTCAGAAATCTCTGTTGAGGCGTAAGTCTGTGCAACTACGGAACCTGGAACCAAATCTGATTTATACAAACCAAGGCGCATTGTTCCGCCCATATCCGCTTCCCCGGCAATAATCTTCTTTTGATCTTGCATTGTCGCAATTACTGGTGTGCCTGAATCTGGTGAAAATTCGGCAGAGTTCGCATCTTTAATGCCAGCAAGATTGCGAGCCGCTTCAATAACCATGCACTGCAGTCCTAAACAGAGTCCAAGAGTTGGAATATTGTTTTCGCGTGCAAATTTGAGTGCACCAACTTTTCCTTCAATGCCACGAATTCCAAAGCCACCGGGTACACAAATTGCATCTACATCAGAGAGATTTTCCTTAGCACCATCTGCGGTAGCGCAGTCATCACTTGGAATCCATTTAATTTCCACCCGCGCATTATTTGCAAAACCACCCGCGCGCAGTGCCTCACCAACTGAGAGATATGCATCCGGTAAATCAATGTACTTTCCTACAAGTCCAACTTTTACAACATGTTTTGGATGATGAACTTTTTCAAGAAGTGCATCCCATTCGCCCCACTCAACATCGTGACAATCGAGTGATAGGCGCTTTACAACATATGAATCTAGACCCTCTGAGTACAGAACCTTAGGAATGTCATAAATAGATGGCGCATCTACTGCTGCAACCACCGCTTCGGCATCAACGTCGCACATCAACGAGATCTTCTTCTTCACATTATCTGGAATAGGTCTATCTGAACGCAGAACAATCGCATCCGGTGCAATACCAATACTTCGAAGGGCTGCAACACTGTGCTGAGTTGGTTTAGTTTTCAGCTCACCCGATGGCCCGATATATGGAACGAGAGAAACATGAAGATAGAAAACATTGTCTCGTCCTACTTCTTGACGAATTTGTCGAGCGGCTTCCAAAAATGGTTGGGACTCAATATCGCCAACAGTGCCGCCAACTTCAGTAATAACTAGATCAATATCAGGAGCAGCCATCGCTCGAATACGTTCTTTGATTTCATTTGTAATGTGCGGGATAACTTGAACCGTTTCCCCCAAATATTCACCGCGACGCTCTTTTGCTATTACACGTGAATACACCTGACCAGTTGTGACATTCGCTGACCCGTGCAGATTCGTGTCTAAAAATCTTTCGTAATGTCCAATATCTAAATCTGTTTCTGCGCCATCATCTGTGACAAAAACTTCGCCGTGCTGAAATGGATTCATAGTGCCTGGATCAACATTGAGATATGGATCGAGTTTTTGCATTGTTACTCGAAGGCCTCTGGCAACTAACAATCTGCCGAGACTCGATGCTGTGAGACCTTTACCCAAACTTGAGGCAACTCCGCCGGTGACGAATAGATGTTTGGTTACATGAGGTTGGCCCATGGGAGGCAAACCTATCATCGAAATTGCGCTCCCTAACGCACCCTCATGGCGAGGAGTTCTGTGGCGTGTTCCTTCGCGCTAGTTGACTCTTCAAGTCCAGCGAGCATGCGTGCAATTTCATCCACGCGCTGAGAACTCTCAACTCGTTTTACATCACTTTGCGTTACGACACCATCATTGTTTTTTGTTACTACATAATGTGAGTCAGCCCACGCCGCAACTTGTGGCAAATGTGTAACAACAATTACTTGTGCATATTTTGATAACTCAAATAATCGCCGACCAACCTCAATTGCAGCTTTTCCACCCACTCCTGCATCAATTTCATCGAAGACATAGGTGCCGACAGGATGCGTTTTCGCAAGGACTACTTCAAGTGCCAACATAACTCGAGACATTTCTCCGCCACTTGCACCCTTTGAAAGCAACACTAATGGGGCGCTGCGATCTCCTTGCAAATATATTGCCACTTCATCGCATCCAGAAGATGTGAAATCAGATTCCTTCATCGCAGTCGAATAATCAGGATGTGTAACTGCAACGGTCAATGTCGTGTGTGGCATTGAAAGTTCAATAATCTCCTTTGTTACCGCTTTCGAAAGTTCTCCCGAACACTTTTCACGAGCGACTGAGAGTGCTGCTGCATCGGTCTTAAGCTTCGCTTTCACCTTAGTGAATTCTTTTTCCAGTTCCGCAACTCTGGCATCACCACCACGTAAATCTGATATTCGGGTAGCTGAATTCTTAAAGCGGATAGTGAGTTCCTCTATCTCTGCAGCATTAGTTCCAGCGCCACCCCAGCGCTTTATAAGAGCAACAATTCCAGATTTGCGCAATTGCATATTTTCAAGAGCTTGAGGATCCGCCTCGAGTGACGACAAATATGATGAGAGTGCACTAGACGCATCTGACACTAAGAAGAAACTTTCACTCAAATTTTGATACATACCCTCTAGAACGACATCCTTACTTCGAGCAATCTCAAGTGCCTTACGCGCAATTCCAAGAGTTGTGAGAGCGCCAGATTCCTCATCACTAAGAGTTGAAAGAGCTTGCTCGCCTGCTAACCGCAATTCTTCAACGCTCGATAGACGAGCAATCATCTGATCTAACTCTTCTATCTCATTTTCCTTTGGAGACAATTTTTTGAAAGCCTCAACAAATTCTTCAAGTTCGGCAATCTCTTTCTCGCTCTGCGACAAGCTCTTCTTAATCTCAGAAATTCGATCTTTGAGTTCATGATAGGCACGAAATGATTCTTGATATGTTCCAAAGCTCTTTGAA
>JAPLBJ010000024.1 GCA_026392845.1 Actinomycetota bacterium | reverse complement strand
TCCTGTAAGAAACCAGATTTCAGCCTTCTTATTGGTCTCGAGCTTCATTATTTTTCTCCCTTAGTTTGTCCATAAACATTTTGATAACGGCTAAATAGTGAATCAATATCGCTTTGAGCGAGTAGTTGAAGTGTGCCCATCGTGCGCGCGATCCATGTTGTCTTAGCAACGTCTTCGCACATAACTGCAGCCTTGACTGCATCTTTTGCATCTTTACCAATAGTGAATACTCCGTGGTTTTTCATAATTACTGCGCGAGAGCGATGACCCTTGAGCGTTGAAACAATGCCTTTTCCAATGTCATTGTTACCAATGAGAGCAAAGGGACCAAGTGGACTTTCTCCGCCAAATTCATCGGCCATTGCAGTTAGTGCGCAAGGAATAGCACTATGAATTGCTGCCCATGCAGATGCGTAATTTGAATGTGTATGAACGATTCCGCCAACGTCTGGCATGTTCTTATAAACATATGCATGCGCTGCTGTATCACTTGAAGGCGCGAGTTCTCCTTCAAGAACTTTGCCCTCAAGATCGCAAATAACCATCATCGCCGGCGTTAGATCGTCATAACTCACGCCGCTTGGCTTAATCATGAAACTCTTGCCATCAGGCATACGCTCTGAAACATTGCCGGCGGTCCATGCAACAAGACCATAGCGAACTAAGTCAACGTTGAGATTACAAATCTTTTCGCGCATTACTTATTACCATGTGCAATGGCGGCATCGCGAATATCGCGAATAGAGTGCATGGCTCCATTATGTCCGAAGCTCTCATAGAGATCGTTGTAATGCTTATAGAGTTGATTGTAAATCTTGGCATTGGCTGCAATCGGTGTGTACTTCTCGGGAGCAACCCCACCCATTGCAGCTGACGCTTCTTGAATATTCTTATAGGCACCCGCTGCAACTGCTGCATGGATTGCAGAGCCAAGAGCAGGGCCTTGGGCAGAATTGATAATGGTGATTGGCATATTGAGAACATCTGCATAAATCTGCATAACGAACTTGTTCTTGATAAGTCCGCCGGCTGCAATAAATTCCTTTACAGGCACACCTGATGCGTTGAATGTTTCAACAATCTTGCGAGCGCCATATGCAGTTGATTCCACAATGGCGCGATAAATCTCTTCTGGCTTTGTAGCCAATGTAAGACCCATGATTAAGCCTGATAATTTGTGGTCAACAAGTGTTGAACGATTTCCACTCTGCCAATCAAGTGCAACTAATCCATGTTCGCCAACTGCTTGCTTGCCTGAAAGATCAGATAAATAAGTATGAATATCTACACCCAATTTTGCGGCGGCAGCTTGATACTCACCGCTGGCATAGTTATTTGCAAACCATCCGAATATGTCACCAACTCCACTCTGGCCAGCTTCATAGCCGAGTGCTCCGGGAACAATTCCACCCTTTACAACACCGCACATTCCGGGAACATCATTGAGAACATCAGAGACCATCACGTGACATGTTGATGTGCCCATAATTGCAACCATCTGTCCTGGAGAAACCGCGTTAGCTGCAGCAGCTGTTACGTGAGCATCAACATTTCCAACTGCAACAGCTATACCTTCTGGCAGACCTGTCCATGCTGCCGCTTGCGCACTTAGAGTTCCTGCTTTATCGCCAAGTTCTCCAAGTTGGTGTTCAACTTTATCAATTACGAAATTCTTGAAGGCAGGATTGAGCGATGCTAAGAAATCTTGTGAAGGATAGGCGCCATCTTGATAAATTCCTTTATATCCAGCAGTACAGATATTGCGAATATAGGTGCCACATAGCTGCCAGATAATCCAGTCCGCAGCCTCTATCCAATGATCCATCGCTGCATAAACATCTGGGGCTTCTTCTAAGAGTTGAAGACCTTTAGCAAATTCCCATTCAGATGAAATTTTCCCACCGTAGCGTGAGATCCATTTTTCACCACGTGCATGTGCAAGTTCATTGATGCGATCTGCATGAACTTGGGCTGAATGGTGCTTCCATAACTTCACATATGCATGTGGGTTATTAGCAAACTCTTTCAATTCAGACAGTGGTGTTCCATCACTTTTTACTGGCAACACTGTGCACGCAGTGAAATCGGTTGTAATACCAATTACTTGAGCCGGATTGATACCTGATTCTTTGAGTACGGCTGGAACAGTTTTTTTGAGAACATCTACATAATCTGCTGGAACTTGTAGCGCCCAATCCGGTGGCAATTTTGCACCCGATGTTGGAAGTGT
>JAPLBJ010000003.1 GCA_026392845.1 Actinomycetota bacterium | reverse complement strand
CGACCTGTTCGAATTGATGCGAAATCATCTTTAGCAACTTCAACTGCTTTGCTCATTTTTGAATCAGCATCCTTGAGGATGGTATTTACATCAGACATTCCAACTCCTCCTTTGTACCTAAGTTTTAATACCTAAGTCGCTTATGCGACCAAGGTTCCGATCGCCTCGCCACGAACAGCGCGGCCAATATTTCCATTTTTCATAAGGTCAAAGACCACGATGGGCAGATTGTTCTCGCGGCACAAGGCAAAAGCAGCGGCATCGGCAACTGCGAGAGATTTACTCAAAACTTCATCATAAGTAATCGTGTCGAACTTAGTCGCCTTGGGATCCTTTTTAGGATCTGCACTGTAAACGCCATCAACACCACTTTTTGCAAGCAAGAGTGCTTCAGAACCAATTTCAAGTGCGCGCTGAGCCGCAACGGTATCTGTTGTAAAAAATGGCATTCCTGCTCCTGCACCAAAAATTACAACGCGACCTTTTTCAAGATGGCGAATTGCGCGGCGTGGAATATATGGTTCGGCAACTTGTCCCATAGTAATTGCAGTTTGGACGCGGGTATCAACGCCCTCTTTCTCTAGAAAATCTTGAAGTGCAAGGCAGTTCATCACTGTTCCGAGCATTCCCATGTAGTCAGCACGCGCACGATCCATACCACGCTGTTGCAGTTCTGCGCCGCGGAAATAATTACCTCCGCCAACAACAATTGCGATTTCAACACCACTCTTGATTACATCTTTTATTTGTCGAGCAACATCTTGAACGACATCGGGATCAACACCAATGCCTTTTGCCCCACCAAAAACTTCTCCAGAAAGTTTAAGGAGCACTCTCCGATACGTACCTCTTGTACCGGGCATGAGTGCTCCTTACCTTCTAGTTCTTATTCGATATCGAAAGTCTATTGTGAACCTTCGTCGAAATTATTGACCCACGCGGAAGCGATGGAATGCCTTCACGGCAGTTCCGGCCTCATCGAGGATTTGCTTGACTGTCTTCTTTGCATCTTTAGCGAATGACTGCTCGATCAAGGAAACTTCCTTGACGAAGCCAGTTACGCGACCTTCGATGATTTTTGAAAGTGAAGCTTCTGGCTTTCCTTCTTCGCGAGCTGTCTCTTCTGCAATGCGACGTTCATTTTCAATGAGGTCTGCAGGAACATCTTCGCGATTTACAAATTGTGGTGCGAAAGCTGCAATGTGCTGCGCGATATCGCGACCAACATCACCTGCATCCTTTGCAAGTTGAACAAGAACGCCAACTTGTGGTGGAAGATCTGGGCTTGTCTTGTGCAAGTAGATGCCAACTGGTGAGTCAACAATTACTGCAAGGCGACGAACTTCAATCTTCTCTCCGAGCATTGCATTTCCTTCATCAATAACAGACTGAACAGTTTTGCCGTTAGCCATAGTTGATGCAAGGAAAGCCTCGACGTTGTCGATCTTTGATGCAAGAAGGTGTGCCAATAACTCATTTGCGAGCTCTTGGAAACGATCACCCTTTGCAACGAAGTCTGTTTCGCAATTCAGTTCAAGCATTACGCCGAAGTTTGATTCGACCTTTGCTACAACTGCACCATTTGAAGTCAGACGACCTTCACGCTTTGTTACGCCTTTGAGACCCTTGACGCGAATGATTTCGATTGCCTTGTTGTAATCGCCATCTGCTTCATCAAGCGCCTTCTTGCAATCGAGCATTCCTGCTGCAGTTGCTTCACGTAACTTCTTTACATCTTCTGCTGTGTACGCCACTTATGCCTCCACTGGTGCATCAGTTGCTGCTGCTAGAAGATCTTTTTCAAGATCAGCTAATGGCTCAGCCACTGCTTCTGCCTTGGTCTCTTCTTTTACAGTTGCAGAGCGTGCTGCAAGACCAGCAACAATTGCGTCAGTAATTACGCGAGTAAGCAATCCGATTGAGCGAATTGCATCATCGTTACCTGGAATCTTGTAATCAACTTCATCTGGATCACAGTTTGTATCCAAGATTGCGATAACAGGAATTCCGAGCTTCTTCGCTTCTTGAACTGCGAGGTGCTCTTTCTTTGTGTCAACAACCCAGATTGCTGAAGGCAACTTGGTCATGTGACGAATACCGTTGAGGTTCTTGAAAAGCTTCTCGCGCTCACGACGAAGCATGAGAAGTTCTTTCTTTGTAAGCAAAAGATCATTTGCATTCTCAAGTGCTTCTAGCTCCTTGAGGCGCTGAATTCGCTTGTAGACAGTTGGGAAGTTTGTAAGCATTCCACCCAACCACCGCTCAGTCACTGTTGGCATACCAACGCGTGCTGCTTGCTCGATGATTGGTTCTTGTGCTTGCTTCTTTGTTCCAACGAAAAGAACGTGTCCGCCTTTAGCGACTGTGTCCTTTACAAACTCATATGCACTATCAATGAGTGCAAGTGATTGCTGGATATCGATGATATAAATGCCATTGCGCTCTGTGAAAATAAAACGCTTCATCTTTGGATTCCATCGACGTGTTTGGTGTCCGAAGTGGACTCCACTGTCGAGGAGTTCTCGCATTGTTACAACTGCCATGACGGCATACTCCTTCTTAGGTTTTCGCGCAGTGCGCAATAAACCCGCTCGGTTTTGATTTAGCAATGTGCTAAACCCGTCGCACTCGAAGTCACCGACCACAATTTCTTGCGGACCGAGGTGGTTATGCCAACTATGTTGGTGAGTGCTGAGATGTCACCAGATTGCTCTAGTGCAATGAGAATCTTACCCGAGCTTTGAGCGTGAAAAATCCACCCCTTATGCGCGAGGGTGAGCCTGCTTGAAAGCCTTTTGCAATCTCTCAGTCGATACATGGGTGTAAATCTGGGTGGTTGCAAGGGATGCGTGACCCAATATTTCTTGAACTGTTCGCAGATCTGCGCCACCTTCCAACAAATGTGTAGCGGCAGAATGGCGAAGTGCGTGCGGCCCCATTCGCTCTATGCCCTCTATTGCCTCAAGTGCTTTATAGACAACAGTTCGAACTGTGCGTTGATCAATTCTTTTTCCACGTGCGCCTAGGAATACGGCATCGCCCGATGTCGAATTCTTGAGTTTATCTCGTCCCTTTGCGAGCCACTCTTTGAGTGCGCGCATTGCAGGATTTCCAATTGGAATAACGCGTTCCTTATTTCCTTTACCTAATACACGAATTGTCTGTCGGTCGTAGTCAATATCAAGAAAATTCAATCCACAAAGTTCTGCAACTCGTGCGCCACTTGCATAAAGGATTTCCACCATTGCACAATCACGAATAGATAGAGGTGTTTCCTCCTCTGCAACGCGAGTAGCTAAAGAGTCCATTGCCTCTTTAGCGCCCTCTATCGTCAATACATCCGGCAATGTGCGATGGCCCTTAGGCGTTGCAAGTGTGGAACCAACATCAGTTGGAATGTACTTATTTTTATAGGCCCATTTAGTAAATAGTCGAATGGATACAGCGCGACGAGAAAGTGAGGTGCGCGCTCCCCCTTTTACCTGCTGATTAGCAAGCCATGAACGCAGATGCAGCAAAGTAAGTTGTGAGAACTCGGTAAGCCCAAGAGTTTGAAGGTGGGCGATAAGGCTTTCTAAATCTCCGCAATATGCGCGGATTGTATGAACAGAGAGATTGCGTTCTTTCTCTAGATGGCGCTGAAAAGCGCTCAATACGCTTTCGAATTCGTTAGCCACGGTAAAACTTTACTCGGGTTTGCGTCCTTGACGTAGGAGGCCGAAGGTAAGTGCATCTTCGAGCGCCATTGCAGATGCGGCAATAACGTTTTCGTGAACACCAATTGTGTTCCATTCACCCTTGCCATCACTTGTTTCAACTAATACCCGAGTAATAGCGCCAGTACCTAGGCGACCTTCAAGGATACGAACTTTGTAATCAGTAAGTTCGAGAACAGAAAGTTCTGGATAGAGCTGTTGTAAACCTGCACGAAGTGCAGTATCGAATGCGTTTACTGGACCGTTTCCAGAACCTTGACAGGAAATCTTTTTTCCAAGAGCTGTCACAGTAACTTCTGCTTTAGTAATAATGCTCTGATCTTCGCCGCGCTCAGTTGTTGTGAGCCAATGTTCGATAGAGAAGAAGGATGGACGAGTGCCAGAGAGTTCTTCAAGAAGAAGAAGTTCAAATGAGGCATCTGCTGCTTCAAAAGTGAAGCCATGTGATTCCATCTCTTTGACACGATCAACAACGCGACCAATGAGTTCGCGATCTCCTTTGAGATCGATACCAAGTTCCTGAGATTTTAATTCAATTGATGCACGCCCTGCCATATCGGAGACAAGCATGCGCATATCGTTACCGACAGAGATTGGATCTTCATGTTGATAGAGAGATGGATCCACTTTGATAGCACTTGCATGCAAACCTGCCTTATGAGCGAATGCCGAAACGCCAACATATGGCTGGCGAGCACTTGGATTTACATTTGTAACTTCTGCAATTGCATGTGAAATTCTAAATGCCTCGCGCAAAGATTGTGGTGGCAAAACTAATTGATTCTTCTTTAGTTCTAGGTTTGCAATAATCGTTACAAGGTCGGCATTTCCTGTGCGCTCACCGTAGCCATTGAGTGTTCCCTGAACATGGGTAGCACCTGCTGCAATTGCAGCCATTGAGTTTGCAACTGCGCACCCTGTGTCATTGTGACAATGAATTCCAAGGCGAGCAGAACTAGCAGTAAGAACATCGTGGACAACCTGTGAGAGTTCATCAGGCAACATTCCACCATTGGTATCGCAAAGAGCAATCACATCAGCACCTGATTCTGCTGCAACACGAACAACTTCTAGTGCATATGCACGATTATTTCGATAACCATCAAAGAAATGCTCTGCATCTAGAAATACGCGCTGGCCTTCGGCAATAAGGTGAGTGACCGAATCGCGAATCATTGCAAGGTTTTCATCCAATGTTGTCTTGAGTGCTAAATCAACGTGACGATCAAATGATTTAGCAACAAGTGTTACTGCAGGTGCACCAGAATCGCGAAGTGCTCCAAGGAGTGCGTCATCTGCTGCCTTTACATTGGGGCGACGTGTCGCGCCAAAGGCGACGAAAGTTGCATTTTTGAGAACTAATTCCTTCTTAGCGCGCGCAAAGAATTCTGTATCTTTTGGATTAGCTCCTGGCCAACCACCTTCAATAAAACCAACTCCAAGATCATCTAAATGGCGAGCAATTACTAATTTGTCATGAACTGAAAGGTTGAGACCCTCTTGTTGCGCGCCATCACGAAGCGTGGTGTCATAGATATGAAATAAATCAGATACAGGCATTTAGATAACCGCGTGCATCCACTTATGCGTATCTGCAATCTCCCCATGCTGTATTCCTAATAGTGCATTTCTAATTTGCATTGTGATTTTTCCAGGTTGGCCATCGCCAGTAACCCAGGTGCCCATAGTGCTTTTTGCTTGGCCAACAGGTGAAACAACTGCGGCAGTTCCACATGCAAAAATTTCAGTGATGAGTCCACTCGCAACTCCATCGCGCCAATCATCAATACTGATCATTGTCTCTTCTACTTTGTAGCCAAGATCTGCTGCAACGCTCAAGATTGAATCACGAGTAATGCCAGGCAATAAAGTTCCAGTAAGTTTTGGTGTCATAACCGTTGCATCTGCGCCAGTTCCTTTGACGAAGTAGAGATTCATGCCGCCCATCTCTTCAACCCATCTGCGCTCTATTGCATCAATCCACACAACTTGATCGCAGCCCTGTGCTGCTGCTGCTTTTTGCGCAATGAGTGAGGCTGCATAATTTCCGCCACACTTTGCTTCACCTGTACCACCGAGTGCCGCACGAACATACTCAGTTGAAATCCACACACTGACAGCCTTTGATGGATCAAAGTAAGCACCAACTGGTGTTGCAATAAGCATATAAAGGGCCTTATTAGATGGGCGAACACCGAGGCCAACTTCTGTTGCAAACATAAATGGGCGAAGGTAGAGAGATTCTCCAACTTTATTTGGAACCCATCCGCCATCGTGTTGCACAAGAGTCTCTACTGTTTCAAGAAATAAACTCTCAGGCATTTCAGGAAGCGCTAAACGTTTTGCAGAACGTGCAAATCTCTTTGCATTTGCCTCTGGGCGAAAGAGTGCGATGCTCTTATCTGGTTGGCGATATGCCTTCATACCTTCAAATATTTCTTGGCCATAATGAAAAACTGCAGTTGCAGGATCTAATGAAATTGGTCCATATGGCTTTAGCTCTGGCTCGCTCCAACCATCTTTCTCACTCCACTCACACACAACCATGTGATCTGTGTAGTACTTACCAAAACCACCTTCAGCAACGAGTGCATCGCGAGTAGCAACATCTTTTGCTTGTGGGTTGAGTGAGATTTTCATAATTAGAGGGCTGCGACGAGCGCATCTCCTACTTCACTTGTGCTGCGCTTTGCGCTACCGCGTGAAGCTAAATCTTTTGCAACTGCGCGTTCTACATCACGCGCAGCATCGTTTAGCCCGAGGTGATCGAGCATCATTGCAACAGACATAACTGTGGCAGTTGGGTCAGCAATTCCTTTACCTGCAATATCTGGCGCCGAACCATGTACTGGTTCAAACATTGATGGGAATTTCTTCTCAGGGTTGATATTTCCTGAAGCAGCTAATCCAATTCCGCCACAAATCACTGCTGCGATATCGGTGAGTAGATCACCAAAGAGATTATCTGTAACGATGACATCGAAGCGCTCTGGATTTGTAACCAAGAACATCGCAGTGGCATCAGCGTGTAAATATTCAGTTGTGACACTTGGATACTCTTTAGCAATTTCATTGAATGTACGAGTCCACAAATCTCCTGCGTGAACAAGAACATTATTCTTGTGAACCATCGTCAATTTCTTACGCTCACGCACAACAGTGCGTTCAAATGCATCACGAATAACACGCTCTACGCCGTGGCGAGTATTGATGCTCTCCTCTGTTGCAACTTCACGCTGCGTTCCGCTTGCAAAATTTCCACCAGAACCTGCATATGGTCCTTCAGTTCCTTCGCGTACAACTATGAAATCAACTGGTTCCTTTGAAACAAGCGGTGTTGCAACACCAGGTAATAACTTTGCTGGGCGAAGATTTACATAATGATCGAAAGCGAATCGAAGTTTCAAAATAATTCCGCGCTCAAGCACACCATTAGGAACACTGAAATCTCCGACTGCACCAAAGAGAATTACATCGTTTTTTGCAATCTCTGCAAGTACCGCGTCTGATAGCGCCTCACCTGTTTTGCGCCATGAAATAGCACCTAATTCAAATGAAGTCTTTTCAAATGAAAGGTCATATTTTTTAGCAATTGCATCTAGAACTTTGATTCCTTCGGCCACTACATCTGGACCAATCCCATCTCCGCCTATGACTGCAAGCTTTATGCTTTTCATTTACTCTCCAGAGTTACAGAGCGAACGAGTTCAGCACCTGTTCCCTTAGCAACTGATGCAACAAGTGCGTCGCTCACAGCAGAATCAACAGTGATAGCCATAAGTGCCTCACCACCTGCCTTATTGCGTGCTACCTGCATGCCAGCAATATTGATACCAGCACTACCTAATAAGTTACCTACAGTTCCAACAATTCCTGGGCGATCTGTGTAACGAAGGAATAGCAAGTTATCTGTTGGTGGGAGATCAAGATCAAAAGTATCAATTGCGATAATTTTCTCGACTTTGCGGATTCCCATAAGAGTTCCATCGACAGTGATTGATTTTCCATTACTGAGTGCGCAATGCAAAGAGATCATGCTGCGATATTCGAGACTCTCTTGATCAGTATCAACCGTTGAAGTAATCCCACGTTCTGCTGCAATAGCTGGAGCATTAACGTACGTAATCTCTTCAGCGCCAGTTGCAATCAGTGCACCTTTGAGCGCGCTGATGGCCAAGATTGAAGAATCATGGCCAGAGATATCACCGCGAACATGGACATCCATGCTCACTGGTAATTCACCAGCAAGTGCTGTTGCAAGTTGTGCCATCTTCTCAACGAGTGGAAGTGATGGGCGAATATCTTCGTGGATTGCTCCACCTTTGACGTTGACAGCATCAGGTACTAATTCACCGGCAAGTGCTTTACGAACAGATACGGCAACTGCAATACCTGCACGCTCTTGTGCTTCATCAGTTGATGCACCCAAGTGCGGTGTTGCAACAACTTGATCGAGTGTGAAAAGTGGTGAGTCAGTACATGGCTCTGTTGCAAATACATCAAGGCCAGCTCCTGCAACACGACCTTCAGTTAGTGCATCAAAGAGTGCAGCTTCGTCGAGGACTCCGCCACGAGCAGCATTGATAATGCGCACTGATGGCTTTACCTTCTTGAGTGCTTCTACTCCAATGAGATTTGCTGTCTCTTTTGTCTTTGGCAAGTGAATCGTTATGAAATCACTAACCTTCAAGAGTTCATCAAGTTCAACAAGAGTGACGCCAAGTTGAGCAGCGCGCGCTGGTTGCAAGTATGGATCGTAGGCAACAACATTCATTCCAAATGCCTGCATGCGATGTGCAACTAACTGACCAATTCGTCCAAATCCAACGATGCCTAGAGTTTTTTCGAAAAGTTCGGCGCCTGTGTACTTAGAACGCGCCCACTTTCCATTACGGAGAGCAGCATGGGCTGGAGAAATAAAACGTGCAGATGCTAGAAGTAGAGAGATAGCTAGTTCTGCTGCACTGACAATATTTGATGTTGGAGCATTGACAACCATGACACCTGCAGTTGTAGATGCAGGAATATCAACATTGTCGAGACCGACGCCTGCGCGAGCAATTACTTTCAAACCCTTAGCAGCGGCAATTGCTTCAGCATCCATTTTGGTTGCAGAGCGAATCAATACTGCATCAACACCCTTTGCAAGTGCAGCCAAGAGTTCATCGCGATTGGCACCATCGCAATGGCGCACCTCGAAATCTGGGCCTAATGCATCAAGTGTTGCAGGACTTAGTTCTTCAGCAATTAGTACAACAGGTTTACCCACGTGCAGCGCTTCCTTCTTTGTAATCATCCTTATTAGAAGTCTTCATCCAGCTAAACATTTTGCGAAGTTCGCGTCCAACAGATTCAATTGGGTGAACTTCACCCTTTGCACGAAGTGACTTGAATTCAGGGCCACCAGCTTCTTGATCATCAATGAAGCGCTTTGCAAATGCTCCACTTTGAATATCAGCTAGAACTGCCTTCATATTCTCTTTCACGTGTGGATCGATAACGCGTGGACCAGAGACATAATCTCCGAATTCAGCGGTATCTGAGACTGACCAACGCTGCTTTGCAATTCCACCTTCGTACATCAAGTCAACAATCAACTTGAGTTCGTGAAGACATTCAAAGTAAGCAACTTCTGGTTGGTAACCAGCTTCGATCAAAGTTTCAACACCGTACATAACGAGTTGTGAAGCGCCAACGCAGAGAACTGATTGCTCTCCAAATAGATCTGTTTCGCACTCTTCTGTAAATGTTGTAAGGATTCCACCAGCGCGAAGTCCACCGATTCCCTTTGCATATGAAAGTGTGAGTGGCCACGCACTACCTGTTGAATCTTGTTCAACTGCAACGATGACCGGAACTCCACGACCTG
>JAPLBJ010000054.1 GCA_026392845.1 Actinomycetota bacterium | reverse complement strand
AATCGAGAAATGTCCTTCTTTGTGAAGAAACCGCGTTGGTACATGCCACGGCCTAAGAAATAGAGCGTGGAGCCGCGTATCAGCGTGTTATCGACATCAAAGAAGGCAGCTCGATTCTGCGTGAGTGCCATGTCACTACCTTAGCGATTGAGCCTTAGTTTCGACGCTTTATGCTTACCCAATGAGCTCTACAGTCCACGTGCTTCGCCATGGCGAAGTAGAAAATCCAAACAAGATTCTTTATGGACGTCAGCCTGGTTGGTATTTATCCGCGCGCGGCCAAGAGATGGCTGCAACATTAGGCGAATGGTCGAAATCAATTGATCTAGGTGCACTTCATGTATCGCCATTACAGCGCGCACAAGAAACTGCAGCGCCAATTGCAGCAGCTCATAAAATAGCGATAACCACTGATGAACGTTTGATTGAAGCGGCAAATATTTTCGAAGGTAAGTCATTTGAATTAGGTAGTGGTGTTCTCAAGCATCCATCTTCATGGCGCCACCTTTATAATCCCTGGAAACCATCATGGGGCGAACCATATGTTGAACAGATTAATCGAATGCTGGCCGCTGTATTTGCTGCAAAGGATGCCGCTAATGGAAGAGATGCAATATGTGTATCTCACCAATTGCCAATTTGGATTCTAAGAAGTGCAATTGAAAATCGACGATTATTTCATGATCCGAGAAAGCGCGAATGTACATTAGCTTCCGTCACAAGTATTCACTTTGATTCCGACGGCGTTATTTCAGGTACTTCGTATTCCGAGCCTGCACGTCATTTATTACCTAAGAAAAAATAATGTCTAGACGATTCCTCCTTATCTCACTGAGTTCGCTCTTGCTTTTGACTGGGTGCAGTGGTGGAGGAACATCTTCTAACCCTGAAAGTTTTGTTTCTGGAAATGGAAGCATTACATACATAGAAAAATCTAAACGCGAGGCTGCTCCAGTTTTATCGGGCATGACACTTACTGGAGTCAATTATTCATATTCGGGCAAAGGTATTGCAGTCATAAATGTATGGGCATCATGGTGTGCTCCCTGTCGAGCAGAGGCTCCGACGCTTGCTGCCCTCTCCAAAAAATATAGCGATGTATCTTTTATTGGAATATTGACTCGCGATAATCCAGCTAGTGCTGAGGCATTCAATAGAAAATTAGCACTTCCTTATCCAACTCTAATTGATGATTCAGTGCTCATTGGCTTTAGAAATACGCTGCCTGCTAATGCAATTCCTTCAACAGTAGTCCTTGATAAAAATGGAAATGTCGCAGGTCGTATCTCTGGCGCAATCACAGTTGCATCGTTGACATCTTTGATTGAAAAGGTGAGCAACGAATGAAAGATTTTATAGTTTCTCAATTGCTCGATGGCTTTCTTTTAGCGGCATTCCCCATTGCATTTCTTGCAGGTCTAATTTCATTCCTTTCTCCCTGCGTACTTCCTTTAGTGCCAGGCTATTTATCTTTCGCAGCAGGGTTTTCTAAGAACCGAGGGAAGGTATTTCTAGGTTCACTTCTATTCGTGCTTGGTTTCTCCACTGTATTCATTTCATATGGCCTCTTATTTGGAGGAATTGGATCAACACTAGCTGTCAATGAAGTTGGAATTACGCGAATACTTGGAATATTTACAATTGTACTCGGACTTATATTCCTAGGTGTATTTCCGATGTCTCCAACACTTAGACCAAAGATGAATACAACAGGGGGTCTGTTAGGGGCTCCATTACTTGGATTTCTCTTTGGTGTTGGTTGGACTCCTTGTATTGGCCCAGCACTTGCAACAGTTCAAACTCTTGCATTCCAAGAATCGAGTGCAGTACGTGGTGCGATTCTCTCCTTTGCTTATTGCATTGGACTTGGACTTCCATTTATCGCATCAGGACTATTTTTAGATAAGTCAGAAAAATTACGAAAACTATTAGTTCGTCGAGGAAATGTCATAACAATGATTGGTGGATTATTTTTACTAGCCATCGGATTACTACAGGTTTTAGGAGTGTGGAGTGAAGTTATGAATTCACTTCGCTCCCTCATTAGCGAATTTGCTCCGGTGATTTAATGTCCAAAGAGATTGAGCTTCCAGAACTCGGAGCAACCGGCTTGCTCAGATATAGCTGGCGCCAACTTACGAGCATGCGCACCGCTCTCATTCTTTTACTTATGCTTGGCGTTGCTGCAATTCCGGGCTCTTTGATTCCACAGCGAGATCAAAACCCTATGAAGGTGAGGGAGTATTTCTCTGATTCACTAACACTTGCACAGTGGATGGATCGGGTTTCACTCTTTGATGTTTATGGATCGCCATGGTTTAGCGCAATCTATATTTTGTTATTTATTTCACTCATTGGCTGCGTGCTACCTCGTTCAGTAGAACATTTCCATGCCGCACGCGCATTACCACCCAAAACACCAAAAAATTTAGATCGTATGGAATTCCACTCAACATGGAACGCCCAAGGAGATGAGATTGAAAGAGCTTATGTACTACTGAAAGCAAAGAGATTTAGAATTCTTCGGGAGAACAATGTAATCTCCGCCGAAAAGGGCTTTACTCGAGAGACTGGAAATCTCTTCTTCCATCTTTCGCTGATTCTTATTTTGATTGGTGTTGGTTTTGGCTCACTCTTTGGGATGCGCGGAGATGCAATCGTCAATATCGGTGAAAGATTTATCAATATTCCTACAACGTATGATTCATTGAAATTTGGAAAATTGCTGAGTGAAAAAGCACTGCCCCCGTTTGTAATTACTGTTGATAATTTTGTTGCTAAATACAACACACTGACTAACGCCCCAGAAGATTACACATTGAATGTTTCGGTTGTTGAAAAACCTGGTGCGCCGTCTGTAAAGAGAATAGTAAAAGTAAATAGTCCATTGAGATTTGGTAGTACGAATGTTTACTTGCAAGCAAATGGATATTCACCAATAGTCACTGTCAGAGATGGCGATGGTAACGTTGCGCTGCAAGGTCCAGTGCCATTCTTGCCACAGGATGGAAATCTTCGCTCTATTGGTGCGATAAAGGTTCCCGATGCTGACCCTCAAATTGGTTTTGTTGCAACATTTTTGCCAACGCAAGCACGGGATTCTGTGCAGGGTGGCATAAGTGTTTTTCCTGAAGCGTTAGATCCAAAGATGCTTTTTTCTATCTGGCGAGGAGATTTAGGACTCAACACTGGAGTCCCTCAATCCGTATATCGAATTGATACTTCAAAGATGGAGCGAATAGGACTTGAGTCACTAAAACCGGGTGAGACTTTTTCCTACGATGGCGGTTCAATCACATTCGAAGGTTTTGTTCCTTGGGTCAATCTGCAAGTGGTGCGAGATCCCGGAAAGAATTACGCACTCCTTGGAGGTATTGTTGCCATCCTTGGCCTACTCGCTTCACTCTTTACACGAAGACGACGAATCTGGATTCGAATTACAGAGTCTGGAAAAGTTGAAGTGGCTGGTTTAGCCAAGAATGCAGCACCTGGTCTCGAAATTGAAATTGCAAAACTAGTTACATTGCTAAAGGGAGAGAAATAATGTCACAAACGTGGGCCTACATCTCAAACTATTTCATTTACTCTGCAATGGCTGTCTACACACTTTCTTTCTTTGCCCATGCTTATGAGACTGCGTGGGCGGTTCGTGCACCTCAAACTGATGAAGCATCTACAGGAAGTTTGATGACAAAGACTTTGGATTACACACGTACAGAGAAAGCTGCTCGGATTGCAACAGCAATGATGATTCTTGGATTTATTTTATTATTCGCTGGAGTTATCGCTCGAGGTATTTCTGCGCACCGCGTTCCTTGGGGAAATATGTACGAATTCTCCATCACAGGTGCCTTAGCATTTACTGGCGCTTATTTAGGCGCACTTCGTAAATATGATTTGCGTTGGCTTGGTCTATTAGTTTCCATTGCAGTCTTACTAACACTTGGTACCGCAGTTGCAGTTCTTTATCGCCCAAGTGCGCCACTTGTCCCTGCGCTAAAATCTACGTGGCTTGTTATTCACGTTTGTGCAGCAATTATTTCTGGTGGAGTGTTTCTACTTGCTAACGTTATTGCAGGTGCATATTTATATCTGGATTCAATGGAGCGCAAAGGTCCGCGTACTGTGTGGGCGCAACGACTTCCATCTCTTGAAGTCTTAGATCAACTCTCATATCGACTCGTTGCATTTGTATTTCCATTGTGGACATTTGCAGTTATCGCAGGTGCTATCTGGGCCGAGAGTGCATGGGGTCGTTATTGGGGTTGGGATCCAAAAGAGACATGGGCATTTATTACATGGGTTGCATATGCCGCATACCTTCATGCTCGCGTAACTATTGGATGGCGCGGACGTAGAGCTGCTTGGCTATGTTTATTTGCAGGATCCACATTCTTATTCAATTACATTTATGTAAATATTTATGGAACCGGAAAACATACCTACTCAGGTTTATAAATTAGAGCTTACGTAAGAAATCTGGGTCATCATCTGGTGGCAAGATGCGTCGCTTTGGACCACTACCGCGCCCAGGACGCTTTGGACGCCCTGCAACCCAATATGCAATTGCTCCAAGTGTTTGAATAATAATTATGATTGCAATCCATGCCCATTTTGGAAGATTTCTAACCTGTGATTCATCGGTGCGCGCACAATCAACAAGTGTGTAAATCATGAAACCGACAAGTAATACGGGGATAAGAAACCTAATCATGGGATCAGTCTAACCTCATCCAAATAATAAAGCGATAGAAAAAATAGCGGCAAAGAGCAATTGCAATTTACCCGTTGCACTCAGCATAGGAATCAACTCTTTCCCATGTGCCCCTTTGAGTACCTTGCGGGAAATACTAAGACTTATAGGGGCGGCAAGAAGGGTAATGGCGCCCCATGGAAAAATAGTTGCAATAGCTGCAGCGTGAGCGCAAATAATAAGAAAGACAAAGGAGTAGCGGGCATAGCGATCACCTAGTCGAACCGCAAGAGTGTGTTTACCAGTGAGAAAATCTTTCTCACGATCACGGATGTTATTCACAGCAAGAATCGCGCAGGCCAATGCACCAATTGGAATTGATGCAAGAGCGCTTTGAAAAGTAACTGATTCAGTTTGAACGTAGAACGTTCCCATTGTTGCCACTAAACCAAAAAATATAAATACAGAAATTTCGCCAAAGCCACTGTAACCATATGGATTTTGTCCACCTGTGTATCCCCATGCGGCAAGTATTGCGACTCCACCAATAAGTATGAGCCACCAAGAAGTTTGTGCAGCAAGTATCAGTCCTGCAATTGCTCCGATAAGAAATGAAATATATGCAGCGCGCTTTACTGCGCCAGGTGTTGCAAGACCGCTAGCGGTAAGACGAGTTGGCCCCACACGATCTTTATCGGTGCCTCGAATTCCATCGGAATAATCATTTGCATAATTCACACCAACTTGAAGGCTCAAACTAACGAGAAGCGCCAAAGCTGCACGGGAAGGCTTGAATTCACTACCTGCAAGCGCAGTGGCAACTAGTACCGGAGCGATTGCTGCAGGCAACGTACGAAGGCGTGCGCCCAGAACCCATTTATTCATTATGGAGTAATTCTACGAGTGCTTTGCGATCTATTTTGCCAATCCCAATTCGGGGCATTGAATCAACTCTATGAATCTTCTTCGGCTTTGCAGATACTCCAAGAGTCTTTTCTAGAAATATGGCTAACGTTGAATTTTCAATCTGACCAACAATTGCAAGATGAAGCGCATGGCCCCATTCGAGATCAGTCACTGCAAATGCGGCTGCTTCAATTTCAGGGAAATGAAGTGATAAGAGTTCATCAATAGCATTGAGGGAAACATTTTCTCCACCGCTAATTATGATTTCATCATCTCGCCCCAGGATCTGAAGGAAACCATCTGTATATTCACCGATATCTTGAGTAGTGAACCATGCACCGTCAAAAGATTTCTGCCATTCACTTTCTGCATTTAGATATGTGGAGGCGAGAGTTTTACCGCTAATTCGAACTAACGAATGTGCATCAATTTCGATTTTTATGCCATCGAGCGGTTCACCGTTATAAACACATCCGCCCGATGTCTCACTCATTCCATACGTTGTAACGATTGTGATTTTATGGTGTTCAGCTTGATCTCTGAGGTGTCGAGGTAAATGCGCACCACCAACGAGTACAGCTTTCGCTGACTGTAAGTGACGCAACAATTTTTCATCGCCATGGAGTGCACGGTAAAGCTGTGTTGGAACTATTGCCGTGTAATCAGCATGTGGGTATTCGCCTTCAAAATTTCTCAAATCAATTGGCTGACTTTGTAATTCGAGGCAACGCACTAAGACATTTACTCCCGCGATATGAGTCAGTGGAAGCAAGAGCGACCAACGTTGGCCAATTTTTGCTCCAAGAAATTTATGTGATGCTTGAGCGGATGCAATGACTGCTTGTGCGGTGAGAGCAACTTCTTTCGCAACTCCTGTACTCCCAGTAGTGGTGACGACTACTGCAATCGAATCTGGCGCGAATGAGGATTGGACTGGTCCAAAAGCTAGAGCTGGGCCATTGCCGTTGAGAGCAGAAGTAATTTTTGCCATTATTTCGGCAAGGGGCTCTTCCGAGCCTACGAGGCTCACTTTTCGTTGTGACTTCATATCCATTGCCGTCGTAGGCTATCGCTAGCAACGAAGATGGAGGAAATGTGAGCAGACCGATCAAGCGTGATTTTGGCAGCCGTGAGATTCCGCAATGGAAGAGCGGGGCTGGAGCGCAAGCATTTACCGATGTGAAATATGAAATCGGTGATGGAATCGCCAAAATAACAATCAATCGTCCCTCCGTTCGTAATGCATTTAGACCACAAACAATTATTGAATTGCAATCTGCATTCTCACTTGCTCGCGACAACGAAGAAGTCGGTGTAATCATTTTGACGGGCGAAGGAACAGAAGCATTCTGCTCAGGTGGCGATATCAGCGTTCGCGGAGATGATGGATACCTTGGCGATGATTCACTTGCTAAAAAAGGAATCGGACGTCTCAATGTTTTAGATCTACAAGTACAAATTCGTCGCACACCAAAACCAGTTGTTGCAATGGTTGCAGGATGGGCAATTGGTGGTGGCCATGTATTACATGTTGTCTGCGATTTAACAATTGCAGCCGATAACGCACTCTTTGGTCAGACAGGTCCAATGGTTGGTTCATTCGATGGTGGATACGGCTCTGGTTTATTGGCTGCAAGTGTTGGACAAAAGAAGGCTCGTGAAATTTGGTTTATGACTCGTTCCTACGATGCAAAAGAAGCGCTCGCAATGGGACTCGTCAACACAGTTGTTCCTGTTGCAGATCTTGAAGCTGAAACTGTTTCTTGGTGTCGCGAAATGTTACGCAATTCTCCATTGGCACTTCGTTTACTCAAAGCAAGTTTGAATGCAGCCGACGATGGTCTTGCAGGTGTGCAACAACTTGCTGGTGATGCAACGCTTCTCTTTTACATGACAGAAGAGGGACAAGAAGGACGCGATGCATATAAAGAGCGCCGCGAACCAGATTTCAAGAAATTTCCAAAGCGTCCCTAATCAATGTTGCAAGAACTCTTCTCCACAATGCGCGTAGTCGCATTGCCGACAAAGACTAATTTTCGTGGAATACATATCCGCGAAGTTGCACTCTTTAGAGGCGAATATGGCTGGGGAGAATTTTCACCATTTCTCGAATACGACTATCAAGAATGCGCACCATGGTTGTCTTCAGCTATTGAGGCTGCAACAAAGCCTCGCCCACATATCTATCGCAACTCCATAAGAGTCAACGGCACAATCCCAGCGCTCAACGATCCAGCGGAAATTGAGAAAATTGTAAGTTCTTTTCCTGGAGTAGAAACTTTCAAAGTAAAAGTTGGAGAAAATCTTCCAGAAGATATTGCTCGACTTGCGCGAGTAAGAGCGCTAAATCCAAAAGCTAAAATTCGCATTGATGTCAATGGCAATTGGGATGTGGCAAATGCTGTTACAAATTTACGAGCAATTTATGAAAACATTGGCCCACTTGAATATGTTGAGCAACCGTGCGCGACTGTAGAAGAATTACGTGAGTTAAAGCAAAAACTAAAAATTGATATCAAAATTGCCGGCGATGAGGTTTTGCGCAAGGCAGCAGATCCATTTACCGTCGATCTAAAAGGCGCAGCTGATATCGTGATGCTCAAAGTTCAACCACTTGGTGGCATTGCTCGTGCACATCAATTAGCCAAGCATCACAACCTTCCAGTAGTTATCTCGAGTGCTTTAGAAAGTGCAGTTGGAATAAATTATGGATTGATCCTTGCTGCATCTTTTCCGCAAATGAATTTTGATTGCGGGCTAGGAACTGGATTGCTGCTCGGTGCAAATGTTGGGCAATTACCTATCGTGAATGGCGAAATTCAAATAACTGATTTCGAACCTGACTTTGGTACTAATGAAGTGGCACCTGATCGCTTTGAATGGTGGAAGAATCGTGTCATGAAGACTGCCGAGCTCTTGGGATGAATTCTTCAACTCAGCTCGCTCGAGTAATTGTGCGCCAGATGATTGAGGCTGGAATAACTGATGCTGTTATTTCACCTGGTTCACGTAACGCCCCACTTTCACTTGCTTTAATCGCTGCTGAAGAAAAGAAATTCATCAGATTACATATTCGAATAGATGAACGCAGTGCTGCTTTTTTTGCTCTTGGTTTGGTCAAATCAACTAAACGCCCTGTACCAATTATTTGCACGAGCGGAACGGCTGTTGCAAATTATCACCCCGCAGTTTTGGAAGCCCACCATACAAATCAGCCATTATTAGTTCTAACTGCAGATCGTCCTGCGATGCTTCGCCGCACAGGTGCAAATCAAACAACAGAGCAGGCAAGAATTTTTGGTAAAGCTGTTCGATATTTTGCTGATGTTGATGGTCCTGTTTTCCCAATGGAGCTTCCACTAGATAGCCTGCGACAGGGCCCCGTTCATCTCAATATTCAATTTGATGAACCACTTTTGCCTGACACAGACAATTCTTGGTTAGACGAAATCAAAATTACTCCAAAAGATTTCATCAATCGCAAAGGCCCAGGAAAAATTAGAATTAATGAAACTCGTGGTGCACTAGTTATCGGCCACGACAGAGGCGGACTTGCACTGGATGAAGTTCAAGAGTTTGCTAAAAAATTAGGTTGGCCAGTTATTACCGAAGATCCACTCTCATTTCCCACTGCGATTTCTCACGCATCCTTATTTCTAACTTCTACAAAGAATCGTCAATCACTTATTCCTCAAGCAGTAGTAATTATTGGCCGCACAACGCTTTCACGTTCCATAAATTCATTTATTGCTTCATCCCCTATTTCTTACGTTATTGATCCTCGAATTGCCACTGTTGATTCAGATAGAACAGCCGATAAACGCTTTATTGCGATTCCAGAATTAGATAAATCCAACCCTGATGAGGATTGGATAGCAACGTGGAAAAAGTTTGGTGAAAGAAGTGCAAAGGTTGTTGCCCAACTTGATGGGTGGAATGAAGCAACTATCGCTCGAGAAATTTCAAAACTCTTACCTAATGGATCCTCATTATTTGTCTCGTCATCGCGCCCAATTAGAGATATAGAAGCATTTGCTACTCCTCGCGAGGGGGTAGAAACTTTTGCTAATCGCGGATTGGCTGGCATTGATGGCAATATTTCTAGTGCCCTTGGCATGGCAATTGCACGCAAGAATTCCTACGCACTCATTGGAGATTTAGCTTTTCTTCATGACATAACAGGCTTGATCACAGGTGAAAAAATAGATTGCCGATTCCTAGTCATTAATAACGATGGCGGAGGTATCTTTTCGACGCTTCCCCAGAGCGGTGTTGCAGGCTTTGAGCGAGTATTTGGAACTCCACACGGTTTGGATCCCGCAGCAATTGCATCATCTATGGGAATTTCGGCAACATCGGTTTCAAGTCATAAGGATTTACAGGTGGAGATTGATAAGCCCATTTCTGGGATTTCAGTTGTAGTTATTAATGCGCCATCGCGTGAATCCAATGGAGAAAATCTAAAAAGAATTTATCAACTGATCGAAGGAATTTAGCTAAGCGCGCTTTTCATCGGTGCAAATTTTGCTTGGCTCTCAGCAAGTTCTCGTTCTGGATCTGAACCTGCAACAATTCCACATCCTGCGAAAAGACGAATCGAATTTCCTTGAATCTGTCCGCAACGCAACGCAATGCCAAGTTCTCCATCACCTGATGCATCAATCCAACCAACAGGTCCGGCATAACGTCCGCGTGCCAAACCTTCAATTTCATTGATGAGTGCACTTACCTTATTTGTAGGTGTTCCACATACAGCAGCAGATGGATGAAGTTTTTCTAACACCGAAAAGGAATCAACTTTATTGAGTGTCTCAACGAGTGCACCAGTTACATCGGTTGCTAAATGCATGACATTTGCTAAATGCAGAACAAAAGGAGATTCAGGAACGTTAGTCGACTTACAAAATGGTGCAATAGCATCGGCGACAGAACGAACTGCATATTCATGCTCTTCTAAATCTTTAGAGGAACGAGCAAGAGATGCGGCAAGGGCTAAGTCTTTTTCATCATTACCTGTTTTGCTAATGGTGCCCGCAAGTACACGCGAAGTGATCATGCCGTTAGTGAGTCTCATCAATAATTCTGGTGTAGCTCCCACAAGATCTGAGATTGCAAAGTTCCATGTAGAGGGATATTCGATAGAAAGTTTATGAAGAACTTTGCGTGGATCAATTGCCGATTGCGCACTCACATTGATTTCACGAGCTAAAACAACCTTCTCTACATCTCCGGCTTGAATTCGCGAGACTGCTTGCGAAACGCGGTTTTTCCATTGATCATCAACATCAAACTCTTTGCGCCATATCACTGAATTTGCTGGAAAATCGGGTGCAATCTTTGGCAATACGGGTTGCGGGGAATCCCCAATCCAAGTTATCCATGACTTTCCATTACGCAGTCCAACAACGACTTCGGGGATTACTAATACGGAGGCATCTTCGGGGGAGAAAGAAAATGAAGTAAAGAGAATTGGGCCTGTGCCATTTGCATGCACACTGTCATTAATCTGTATTTTTGATAATTGTTCTTGCCACCAATGTCTCGCATCAGCAAATCGGTTTGGCCCACTTACAGTTGTAGTTGCAAAGATTCCCCAACCAACAAGTCCATCGCCACCGCGCACCCATGCAACTGGGTCGTTTTCAGGTAAAAGATCTAATAGAGGTAGATGCTCGCTTAGACGCGAAGTTGTAACGGGGATAGAAGGTGTCATAAATAAGAGTTATGAAATCTTTTTCTGGACAAAGCGCCAAAGGATTGGAAGTGATGTTCCTGCTATTGCAATCTTTAGAACTTCTCCCAGAATAAATGGAGTGAGGCCCGCATTGAAAGTCCAAGCCCAATCTTGACCTGTGTATTGGTGTAACCAGATAAGTCCAAATGTGAAAATAATGAGATTACCAAGGAGCATGGCAGGAAGTGCTGTAATAAATTTTTGATCTAAGCGACGCTGGGCTAATTTTCCAAGAACAAATGATGCGATAAGCATCCCTACTAAATATCCACCGGTGGCTCCAACAACTTTTTCAATTCCATAACTTCCATTTGCAAAAATTGGGGCTCCAGCAATTCCGGCAAGTAAATACAGTGCAAATGTTGTTGCTCCAAGAGTTGCACCATATGAAGTTGCTAGAAGAAGTACGCCCAATGTCTGTCCTGTAAATGGAACTGGTGAACCTGGAATCGGAAATGCCACTTGAGCGAGCGCGGAAAGGAAGATGACGCCTCCAGTTACAAAGAGAACGCGGGTAAGCGCGCTGCTTCGCGGAAAGAGTGAGGTGCGAAGAGTTGTTGTAGCTAGTGACATAGCGATTCCTTTCAACAAGTTGTGGATGAGCCTACTTCAGTGGAGAATATGGCTATGTCTCGCGCCAATTTGAACAAAGATCCCGATGAAGTTGCGGCGATGTTCGATGGAGTGGCCAAGCGATATGACCTCGTCAATGATTTATTGAGTCTGGGTCAGACAAAAGCGTGGCGACGAGCGACAACGGCCACGATCGCCCCTGCCCCAGGGATGAAAATTCTCGATATTGCCGCTGGAACAGGCTCATCCTCCCAACCTCTCTTCGAGGCAGGCGCAGATGTGATTGCCGCCGACTTTTCCCAAGGAATGCTCGATGCCGGCAAAAAAGCCCGTCCACACCTAGCTTTCACGAAGGCCGATGCTCTCAATCTGCCCTTTGAAGCCAATTCCTTTGATTGCGTGACCATCTCTTTCGGTCTTCGAAACACAAATGATGTTGATAAGGCGCTCGCAGAGGCCTTTCGAGTCACCAAAAATGGGGGCCGCCTCGTCATTGCTGAGTTCTCCCAGCCCACATGGCGCATTTTCCGCACTATATATATGAATTATCTGATGAAAGCTCTGCCTGCCATCGCCCGCCGAACCTCTTCAAATCCTGATGCCTATATCTATTTGGCTGAATCGATCCGTGCCTGGCCTAATCAAAGCGCGCTCGCTGCCCGCATCGAAGGCGCTGGTTGGAGCCAAGTAGGCTGGCAAAACCTGACCTTTGGAGTTGTCGCAGTTCACAGAGCGCTCAAGGCGTAGCGGTCGAGCGGCTAGGTCTAGCACTCTAAGATTTCACACGTGGCTATTACCTCAAATCCCTACATCCCAATCTTTGCGATTGCGGCTTTTGGCTTTGGCTTTGCCGCAATCTCTCTCGTTGCTGCAACGCTAACAGGACCTGCTCGCTATAACAGAGCAAAAGCACAAGCGTATGAGTGCGGAATTGAACCTTCTCCACAGGCTGCAGAGGGTGGACGTTTTCCCGTTAAGTATTTTCTTACAGCAATGCTCTTCATAATTTTTGATATAGAAATTGTTTTCCTTTATCCGTGGGCAGTTACATTTGATCGCCTTGGACTTTTTGGACTCGTTGAAATGGCAATCTTTATCGGAACAGTTTTCGTTGCATACGCATATGTATGGCGACGCGGTGGATTGGAATGGGACTAAAAAATGGGTTTAGAAGAAAAATTACCTAGCGGTTTAGTTCTAACGTCGGTTGAAAAACTTGCTGGATATATGCGTAAAAACTCACTGTGGCCTGCAACTTTTGGTTTGGCATGTTGCGCAATTGAAATGATGGCAGCAGGTGCTGGTCGTTATGACTTAGCCCGTTTTGGTATGGAAGTTTTCCGCGCATCCCCACGTCAAGCAGATCTCATGATTGTTGCCGGTCGCGTTTCAAATAAAATGGCACCAGTACTTCGCCAGATTTATGATCAAATGGCTGCACCAAAGTGGGTTATTGCAATGGGTGCATGTGCATCTTCAGGTGGAATGTTTAACAACTATGCAATTGTTCAAGGCGTAGACCACGTTGTCCCTGTAGATATTTATCTTCCTGGCTGCCCACCACGTCCCGAAATGTTGATGGATGCAATTTTGAAATTGCATGACCATATTTACGATGAAAAATTAGGACCTAATCGTGAAAAGATTATTAAAGAAGTTGAACTCGCAGCGATGAATGCAGTCCCAACTCACCAAATGAAGGGTCTGCTTGCGTAATGAGTTCAGATAATGGCATGTTTGGTGCGCAAGGAACTGGAGATACATCCGGTTACGGCGGCTTAGTCCCTACCGCCGCATCAAGTGGCTCATCTCAGCGTCCATATGGCAGCTATTTTGATTCTGTTACCGATGATTTAGAACGTGCGTATCCAGATTTTGCTGATGCAATTGAGCGCGTTGTTGTTGATCGCGGAGAGCTGACCTTACATATTAAGGTTTCGCGTCTTGTAGAAGTTTCAATGATTCTTCGCGACAAACTCAAATTTGAAATGTGTCTTGGTGTATCCGGAGTCAATTATCCAGATGATAAAGGACGTGAATTGCACGCTGTTTACCCGCTACTTTCAATGACGAATAATCAAAGAATTCGCCTAGAAGTCTCTGTTCCTGATTCACATCCACACATCCCTTCACTCGTTGAAGTGTGGGCTGGAAATAACTGGAACGAACGTGAAACCTTTGACATGTTTGGAATTATTTTTGATGGTCATCCAGGACTGACTCGAATACTTATGCCAGATGATTGGCAAGGACACCCACAACGTAAAGATTACGCGCTCGGTGGAATCAGCGTTGAATACAAAGGTGCAACAACACCGGCTCCAGATGAGCGGAGGTCATATCGATGAGTACATATACAGATCCATATGCAGCCTCACGTGAAACAACTGAAGGAACAGTTTTCTCTGTAACGGGTGGAGATTGGGATTCACTAGTAACAGAAATTGGACAAGCAAAAGAAGAACGCGTTGTCGTCAACATGGGACCACAACACCCTTCCACTCACGGAGTGCTTCGCCTAGTACTCGAGCTAGAAGGTGAAACAGTTACAGAAGTTCGATGCGGAATTGGTTATTTGCACACAGGAATTGAAAAAAATATTGAGTATCGCAATTGGACACAGGGCGTCACATTCGTAACTCGTATGGATTACCTATCGCCACTATTCAATGAGGCTGCATATTGCTTAGGCGTTGAAAAGTTGCTTGGTATTACTAATGATGTGCCAGAGCGCGCAACTGTTATCCGCGTTTTGATGATGGAACTCAATCGAATCTCTTCACACATGGTTGCACTAGGTACTGGCGCACTGGAACTTGGCGCACTCTCACCAATGATTTTCTGTTTCCGCGAACGCGAGAAAGTCCTTGATATCTTTGAACTTATCTCTGGTCTTCGCATGAATATGGCCTATATCCGCCCGGGGGGAGTCCAACAAGATTTACCAGCTGGCGCACTCGCAAAGATTCGTGCAACGGTCAAAGATCTTCGCCACTCATTCAAAGATAACGAGAACTTGCTCGTCGGTAATTCAATTTGGATGAAGCGCACCGAAGGTATTGGTTACTTAGATCTTGCTGGTGCGACAACACTTGGTGTTACAGGTCCTGTACTTAGATCAACTGGTCTACCTTGGGATCTTCGAAAGATGCAACCATATTGTGGATATGAAAATTATAACTTTGATGTAATAACAGCTGATACATGCGATGTTTACGGACGTTTCTTGATTCGTGTAAACGAACTAGAGCAATCACTTCGCATTATTGAGCAAGCGGTAGATAAGCTTGAAAAACTAGAAGGTGCACCAGTTATGGTTGCAGATAAGAAAATTGCATGGCCGGCGCAACTTGCACTTGGTGGCGATGGACTTGGGAACTCACTTGATCATATTCGCGAGATCATGGGCACTTCAATGGAATCACTCATTCACCACTTCAAGTTAGTAACTGAAGGTTTCCGCGTTCCAGCTGGTCAGGTCTATACAGCTATCGAATCCCCACGTGGTGAATTAGGTGCACACGTTGTATCTGATGGTGGAACACGTCCATTCCGTGTTCACTTCCGCGAACCATCTTTCAATAATTTGCAATCGACTTCTGCAATGTGTGAAGGCAGCATGGTTGCCGACATCATTGGTGCGGTTGCATCAATTGATCCTGTGATGGGAGGCGTTGACCGCTAATGTCATTTACAGATAAAGATTTAGCAACGATGGAATCAATCATCAAGCGCTACCCGCGTTCACGTTCTGCGATCATGCCTTTGCTGCACTATGTGCAATCACTTGCTGGCTATGTCACAAATGATGGAATTGAACTCATTGCAAAATTACTTGAACTAGAAACTGCAGAAGTAACTGCTGTCTCAACTTTCTATACTCAATACAAGCGCAAGTCAGTCGGTGATTATCACGTTGGCGTATGCACAAATACTTTATGCGCCGTTATGGGCGGGGATGCAATATTTGCAGGGC
>JAPLBJ010000073.1 GCA_026392845.1 Actinomycetota bacterium | reverse complement strand
CCCATGACATAAATGCCACGAGCAAGTTCTTACCGAGGGCCATTTCACCGTTATCGGTACATGGTCCGTCAGCGATTACTGAGCCAACTTCAACGCGTGCACCTTCGGAGACGACAACCTTTTGGTTATATGAAGTTCCTTGGTTTGAACGTGTGAACTTGTGAAGTGAATATGTTTGGTAGCTGCTGTCATCTGCCATAACTTTGACTTCATCAGCAGTTACTTCAGTAACAACACCTGCATGTGTTGCAGTAACAACATCGCCTGCATCAACTGCTGCGCGGAATTCCATACCGGTACCGATAAGTGGAGCTTCTGCACGCATCAATGGAACAGACTGACGCATCATGTTAGAACCCATAAGTGCACGGTTAGCATCATCGTGCTCAAGGAATGGAATCATTGCAGTTGCAACAGAAACCATCTGACGTGGTGAAACATCCATGTAATCAACTTCGTCAGCATGAATATATTCAACTTCTCCACCGCGACGACGTACTAGTACGCGTGCTTCAGCAAAGTGATTGTCATCAGTTAGTGGAGCATTTGCCTGAGCAATAACGTGCTCATCTTCTTCATCAGCAGTTAGATAATCAACCTTGTCAGTGACGCGGCCTTTCTCAACTTTGCGATAAGGAGTTTCGATAAATCCGAATGCAGTTACGCGACCATATGTTGCAAGTGAACCAATGAGACCAATGTTTGGTCCTTCAGGAGTTTCAATTGGACACATACGTCCGTAGTGAGATGGGTGAACGTCACGAACTTCGAAGCCCGCGCGATCACGTGAGAGACCACCAGGTCCGAGCGCTGAAAGACGACGCTTGTGTGTAAGACCTGACAATGGATTTGTTTGATCCATGAACTGCGACAACTGAGAAGTTCCGAAGAACTCCTTGATTGATGCAACTACTGGACGAATGTTGATAAGTGTTTGAGGAGTAATCGCTTCAACATCTTGTGTCGTCATACGTTCGCGAACAACGCGCTCCATACGTGACAAGCCGATGCGAACCTGATTCTGAATCAATTCACCAACAGTACGTAGACGACGGTTACCGAAGTGATCGATATCGTCCTTTTCTACACGTACTTCGCGACCGTATTCCATCAATAGATCAGCAGCACCTTGACCTTGGTGAAGCGTTACCAAATAGCGCAACGTTGCAACAATGTCAGAAATTGTTAGAAGTGATTGCTTGAGTTCTAGATCAAGGCCGAGCTTCTTATTTACTTTAAAGCGACCGACCTTGGCCAAGTCATAACGCTTTGCATTGAAATAAAGATTCTCAATAAGATTTTGTGCAGCTTCCTTTGTTGGAGGCTCACCTGGACGTAGCTTGCGATAGATATCGAGAAGCGCTTCGTCCTGTGTCTTGACTGTATCTTTTTCAAGAGTTGCACGAATTGATTCGAACTCACCAAACTCTTCAAGAATTTGATCTTCTGACCAACCGAGTGCCTTCAAGAAAACAGTTACTGATTGCTTACGCTTGCGGTCGATACGAACACCAACAAGGTCCTTCTTATCAACTTCAAATTCCAACCAAGCACCGCGGCTTGGAATGACCTTTGCAGTGTAAACATCTTTATCTGAAGTCTTCTCGATTGTACGTTCGAAATAAACACCAGGTGAGCGAACTAGCTGTGAAACAACTACGCGCTCTGTTCCGTTGATAACGAAAGTTCCGCGAGCAGTCATCACTGGGAAGTCGCCCATGAAAACTGTTTGTGACTTAATTTCACCAGTGATGTTGTTGGTGAATTCTGCAGTCACGAATAATGGTCGTGAGTAAGTCATGTCGCGCTCTTTGCACTCTTCAATTGAGTACTTAGGTGGCTCGAATCGGTGATCGCGGAATGAGAGACTCATTGATCCCTGGAAATCTTCGATCGGAGAAATCTCTTCAAAGATTTCTTCTAGACCAGAAGTTGTAGGGATTTCACCGCGATTGGTGGAATCAGATTGAGCGATTCGTGCGCGCCATGCTTCGTTGCCCAATAGCCAATCAACACTCTCAACTTGGAGAGCTAGAAGGTTTGGAACTTCGAGAGGTTCGCGAATCTTTGCGAATGAAATACGACGTGGGGCTACTGAACTTTTTTTCAACGCGGCCAAGAGATGTCCTTCCAGACAATATTGCGGGAACACACAACTATTAGGTCTCAGCCGCTATATGCATTGACCATAAGAAATTTGTGCGAACGTGAAGGGTAGCGCTCGACCCCCCGCCCTGTCCAACTGGGCGCTTGTATCATAAAAAAAGGGCCCCGACCGAAGTCGGAGCCCTTTTTTGTGGAAATTACTTGATTGTGACCTTAGCGCCAGCTGCCTCAAGAGCTGCCTTTGCCTTATCTGCTGTCTCCTTGTTTGCCTTCTCGAGCAAAGTAGCTGGTGTTGCATCAACGAGATCCTTAGCTTCTTTCAAGCCAAGTGCTGAGTTGAGCGCACGAACTTCCTTGATCACAGCAATCTTCTGTGAGCCAGCATCCTCAAGGATGACTGTGAATTCATCTTGTGCATCAGATGCTGCTGCGCCACCTGCTGCGCCACCTGCTGCTGCAGCTGCAACTGGTGCTGCTGCTGTTACATCGAATTCAGTTTCGAATGACTTAACGAACTCTGAGAGCTCGACCAATGTCATTTCTTTGAACTGTGCCAATAGGTCTTCTGTATTGAGCTTTGCCATATTCGTTATTCCTTCTCTTCTGATTCTGGGGTTACTTCTTCTACAACTGGTGTTGCATCTGCAACAACTTCTGTTTCAACAGCGGCTGCTTCTACTGCAGTTTCCACTGGTGCTGCCGGTGCTTCTACAACAACTGGTGCTGCTGCAACGACTGGTGCTCCGGCTTCCATCTTGATGCGAAGTGCATCAAAGACGCGAGCTGCCTTAGCAAGCGATCCCTTCATAGCGCCAGCAAGCTTGGCCAATAGAACCTCGCGTGATTCAAGATTTGCGAGTTCCATGAGCTCTGCTGTTGTGATTGCTTTGCCTTCGTAAATTCCACCCTTGATGATCAAGAATGGATTTTCCTTAGCGAAATCACGCAAGCTCTTTGCTGCATTGATTGGATCACCCTTGATGAATGCAACAGCTGATGGTCCTTGAAGAAGATCTGGTGAAAGATCTACGCCGGCATCTTTTGCTGCAATTTTTGTAAGAGTGTTCTTCACGACTGAGTACTTAGTTGTTGAACCAAGTGCACGGCGAAGTTGCTTCATCGAAGTTACGGATAGACCGCGATATTCGGTGAGCACAGTTGCATTAGCTGTGCGGAAATCTTCCGTCAGTTCTGCAACTGCTGCTGCTTTATCTGGGCGAGCCATTCGGTTCACCTTTCCTGGTACTTAGTGACTTCAGGAAATAAAAAAATCCGTAACGCGTAGACGCGCACGGATTTACGTGAACACCTACGCGTGCTGAGATTTCCTCATTTATCGAATCACTCTTTCAAGTGATTCAGACCTGCGGTCTTTGGTTATGGCGTAAGGCTAAGGGTGGAGGCTTGAAATCTCCAAATCGGTATAAAAACCCCCTCTTCTGGCGGGCTAGGACTTGTTCGTTAAAGTCCTGCGCTCCACCCGAAGAGGGGCTTTTACTAAAAACTAATTAGGGATGCGCGTTGGGCGAAGTCGAACTAACAGAACAGAAGCGATGATGGTGATGACCACTGCTAAAAGTACGCCTACGAATTGGGCTTGATCAATAGCACCTTGGGAATAGGCAATGCTGCCGAGCACAAAAGAAAATTCCCCTACTTGGCCGACGCCGGCACCCATTTGAAATGAATTTGCTTTCAATTTGCCAACTTTTGCAAGCAGAATAACTGGCAAGCTTTTTCCAAAAATTACGATTGCAATAATCAGCAGAGAAAAAGGTATTGCTTTTGAAAATTGGGAAGGTTCGATCAAGCTTCCAATTATCACAAAGAATAACACCGCAAAGAGATCTCGGAAGGGGAGAATCGCTTTTCTGACTTCGTCAGTATCTCTACTCTGATTGATAGTAAGACCAGCCACGAATCCTGCCAATGCCATAGGAATTCCAAAGACAACCGTTCCGAGTGCAGCAAGTGAGAGTCCAATTGCAACTGAGAAAATTAGGAAGAGGTCTTTTTCCCAACGTACTAATCGCAATATCTTTGGTATCAACTTTGCAGCGATGAATGCAACTGTAACGAAGCCTAAAATTCCACCGAGTGCTACAGGTAATGACCTATCGCTTTTACCAAAAATCGCAAGAACTATGGCTGCAACTGCTACACCGGTTACATCCTGCATCACTGCCCATCCAAGAAGTGCTTCTTCGGTATCAGTATCTGTTTTCCTTCTACGACTCCTGGTTATATTCACAATGACCACACTTGAAGACATTGCAATTGAAAGCGATAGGAGAAGTGCACCGAAAAGAGATATATCTAAGAGTAGAAAAACTGGTGTTCCGATTGCGATTCCAATTGCCACTTGCGCCGGTACACCCCAAAGGATTGCTTTTTGTTCACGACTGATCCGACGTAGATCTATTTCTATTCCAACCTCAAAAAGTAGCAAGACGACGCCGATATCGGCTAAGAGTGCTAGCTGGTCATAACTTGCCACATAACCTGGAGTAAAAGGTGAAACAAGTAATCCGGTAAACAAATATCCAACAACTGCGGGAAGTCCAACTTTTCGAGCAGCAAATCCCATGGTTGCTGCAGCCAATAAGACAATTCCTACATCAAGGACTAATGGTGCTGTATCAACAACGAGGCTTGCCATATTTCAATTCTAGACTTTTTTAAAGAGTCCGCGCCCTAAATAAACCTGCTCCTTCGGTGGAGCGCAGGACTTTAACGAGCAAGTCCTAGCCCGCCGAAGGAGCAGGTTCCCGAAGAGGGGTTTTTACTAAAAACTAGTTAGCGGATGGCTCACGAATGAGGTTTGGATCAACCATGATGCCAGGCCCCATCGTTGTTGAGACAACTGCTTTTTGAATGTAGCGACCCTTTGAAGAGTTTGGCTTTGAACGGTGAATTTCATCGAGGGCTGCTGCATAGTTTTCTGCGAGTTGATCCGCAGTAAATGATGCCTTGCCGATGATGAAGTGAAGGTTTGAATTCTTATCAACGCGGAATTCAATCTTTCCGCCCTTGATGTCATTGACGGCCTTTGTAACATCCGTTGTCACTGTGCCTGTCTTTGGGTTTGGCATCAATCCGCGAGGTCCGAGAACCTTACCGAGGCGACCAACTTTTCCCATCAAATCTGGTGTTGAAACAACTGCATCGTAATCAAGACGTCCCTTTGAAACTTCATCAATGAGTTCATCTCCGCCGACAATATCCGCACCCGCTGCGCGTGCTTCTTCAGCGCGCTCGCCATTTGCGAATACCAAAACGCGTACAGTCTTTCCTGTGCCGTGTGGCAAGTTAACTGTTGAGCGAATTGCTTGATCAGCTTTCTTTGGATCTACGCCTAGTAGCAACGCAACTTCAACAGTTGAGTCGTACTTGGTTGTTGATGTCTCTTTTGCAAGTGTTACTGCTTGCAATGGTGTGTATAGGTGATTTTTTTCAACCTTAGCTGCCGCAGCAACATATTTCTTTGAGCGCTTCATTTCGTTCCTTTTCTTATAAGGGTTGTGGTTAGCGAACCAGCGCGGTTCTCCCACATCTTTTTCTCGGGGTGAGAAAAAGAATTTTATTTAGTTGGAAACTGTGATTCCCATTGAGCGAGCAGTACCTGCAATGATCAAGCTAGCTGCATCAATGTCATTTGCATTGAGGTCTGCCATCTTTGTCTTTGCAATCTCTTGGACCTGTGCCATCGTGATGTTGGCAACCTTTGTCTTGTGAGGAACTGCTGAACCCTTTTCAACGCCAGCAGCCTTCAAGATCAAACGTGATGCAGGAGGTGTCTTAGTGATGAAAGTAAATGAACGATCTTCATAGACAGTGATCTCTACAGGAATGATCTGGCCCTTTTGTGATTCAGTCGCAGCGTTATATGCCTTGACGAATTCCATGATGTTGACACCATGTTGACCGAGCGCAGGACCTACTGGTGGTGCAGGTGTTGCCGCTCCAGCTTGGATCTGCAACTTGATAAATCCGGTTGCCTTCTTCTTTGGTGCCATTTTTCTATTCCTTTTCTATTCCTGTTTATAAATCTCTGAGTTAGATCTTCTGTACTTGTGCAAATGAAAGTTCTACTGGAGTTTCGCGTCCGAAGATTGAAACGAGAACCTTGAGCTTTGCTTGCTCTGGCATGATCTCTGAAATCGATGCCGGAAGCGTTGCAAAAGGGCCATCCATAACAGTTACTGATTCTCCGACTGAGAAATCAATAACTCGAATTTCTGGCTTATCTGATTTCTTGACTGGACGTGGTGCCAAAATCTTCTCTACTTCATCCATGCTGAGTGGACTTGGGTGGTGTGCGTTGCCAACGAATCCTGTAACTCCAGGAGTGTTACGAACTGCAGACCATGATTCATCAGTGAGATCCATGCGAACAAGAACATAGCCAGGATAAATGTTGCGCTTTACTTGCTTGCGCTGACCATTCTTGATCTCGGTAACTTCTTCTTCTGGAACTTCAATCTGAAAAATAAAATCTTCCATATTCAATGAAGCGATACGGTTGTGAAGGTTTCCCTTTACTTTCTTCTCATACCCTGCATATGAATGGACTACGTACCAATCGCCAAGAGCTGTGCGCAATGTGCGACGAAATTCTGCATTGGGATCATTCTCTTCAGATTCAATGTCGCCATCTTCATCGGATGCGAGCGCTAAATCATCTGTAGCAACTGCTGAAGAATCTTCAACAACTACCTCTTCAACTACAGATTCAGAAGCAACTTCTGTTGCATTTGCAGCAAGTTGGGCTTCAAAAGCATCTGGTGCTGGTGTTTCAATTGACTGTTCGTCGCTCATGGCTGCCCCTTCTTATCCAAATACCCAGAAGACGATCTTTGTAAGTACAAGATCGAGCAACGAGACAACGGCGATGATGAATGAAACGAAAACTAAAACAACGGCTGTATATGTGGTCAACTGGTTACGAGTTGGCCATACAACTTTGCGAAGTTCGTTGATTATTTGGCGATAGAAAAGTCCAACGCGCGCAAAAAAACCGAGCTCCTCGGCAACTTGCTCTGTTGACTCAGTCATCGTCAAACCTTTCCATTCTTAGTACTTCGTAAGTAAAACTTCTTGCAGGGCAGGAGGGACTCGAACCCCCAACCGGCCGCTTTGGAGACGGCAACTCTAGCCAATTGAGCTACTGCCCTAAACACGAAGGCATGACAAAACCATAGGAATAATCAAATCCTCGTGAGCGTCGAAGTGTAGAGGGTGAATGGGGGGTAGGTAAAACTCGCGCTCAAATCTGCTCACGCATAGGGCAGACTTGGGCCATGAGCAGAATTTCCGCACGTATTTCCGCAATCGCAGAATCAGCCACGTTAGCCGTTGATGCAAAAGCGAAAGCACTCAAGGCTGCAGGCCGTCCTGTTATTGGATTCGGCGCCGGTGAACCAGACTTTCCAACTCCTGATTACATTGTTGAAGCAGCTGGCGCTGCAACCAAAGTTGTCGCAAATCATCGTTACACACCTGCAGCAGGGTTGCCTGAAATGCGCGAAGCAATTGTTGCAAAGACACTTCGTGATTCAAAGTATGTAATCACTGCAGATCAAGTACTTGTTACTAATGGTGGAAAGCAAGCGGTCTATCAAGCATTTGCAACAATTATCAATCCAGGTGATGAAGTACTTCTTCCATCACCATATTGGACAACATATCCAGAGTGCGTACAACTTGCTGGTGGAAAGTCCATTGAAGTATTTGCCGATGAATCACAAAATTATTTAGTGAGCGTTGAACAACTAGAAGCTGCTCGCACTCCAAAGACAAAAGCGCTACTTTTTTGTTCACCATCGAATCCAACTGGTTCTGTTTATTCTCCGGAACAAGTAAAAGCAATTGGGCAATGGGCAGTAAAAAATAATATTTGGGTAATCGCTGATGAAATTTATGAGCACTTACTCTATGACGGCGCTACAGCACCTTCTATGCCTGTACTAGTTCCAGAACTTGCTGATACCTGCATCATCATCAATGGTGTTGCTAAGACATATGCAATGACTGGTTGGCGTGTGGGCTGGATGATCGGACCAAAAGATGCGATCAAGGCAGCAACAAATCTTCAATCACACCTTTCATCCAATGTGAATAACGTTGCACAGCGCGCAGCAATTGCTGCCCTCACCGGAGATCTTTCCGCTGTACATGCAATGGGTGAGGCTTTCAACCGTCGTCGCAAACTCATTGTTGGATTACTCAACGAAATTCCTGGCTTTGTTTGCCCAACTCCAACCGGTGCTTTCTACGTTTACCCATCAGTTAAAGGTGTTCTTGGAAAAACCATTCGTGGCAAGACTCCGATGACTTCTGCAGAACTTGCAACGCTTATCTTGGAAGAAGTTGAGGTTGCTGCGGTTCCGGGTGAAGCTTTT
>JAPLBJ010000058.1 GCA_026392845.1 Actinomycetota bacterium | reverse complement strand
TTACGCGCTCGCTTTGGAACCCTTCACACCGTTGAACGCGCAGCTAAAGATGGGGACTTTGTCACTATCGATCTAACTGCACGTATTGATGGCGAAGAAGTTGATGGCGGCAAGGCCAATGAGATTTCATACGAAGTTGGCTCAGATCGCATGATTGATGGCCTTGATGCTGCACTCGTTGGAATGTCAGCAGGGGATACAAAGACTTTTACTACCCAGCTCGTCGGTCAGAAAGATGACGAAAAGGGCGATGTCGAGATTGTTGTAAAGGCTGTTAAAGAGCGCGAGCTTCCAGCAGCTGATGATGCATTTGCAAAGTTGGCATCTGAGTTCGACACGATCGCAGAACTACGCGCAGATTTCGTTGAACGCCTAGGTCGCGTCAAGAAGATGGAACAAGGAACTCAGGCACGCGATCTTCTACTCGAGAAGCTTCTTGCAGATCTTGATATTCCAGTTCCAGATGGAATTGTTGAAGCCGAGGTAAATGATCACCTCGAAGGCGAAGGACGCCAAGAAGATGCAGAGCACCGCGCCGAAGTTGATGGCCAGGTTCGCTCTTCACTTAAGTCAGATTTCTTGCTTGATGCAATTATTAAGAGCGAGCAGGTTGAGATTACAGAAATGGAACTCACGGAGTATCTCGTTCGCACATCACAGCGTTATGGAATGGCTCCTGAGCAATTCGCAGCAGAGTTGCAAAAGGCTGGCCAGATTTCACAACTCGTTGCTGAAGTTTCTCGTGCTAAGGCGCTCGCTGTTGTTCTTGCTCGCGTGAAGATCAGCGATGCTTCAGGAAATGTTGTTGATCTTGAGGCACTTCGCCCACAAGCACCAGAACCAGAAGTTGGCGAAGTAACCGAATAACAATCTGCCCTGAGCGAACATGGGGCATTTAGGTAGCTTTTGAGCTTTATTGGGAAGCATTTCGGCGCTTACATTGTTAGGGTCAGTACAGGTAAAAATAATCAGGAGGATGTCACGTGGATTTTCTTAACCCGCAAGCTGCCGAAATTTTGGCACGCGCACCGCAATCAGGTTCAGGTGGTCTAGATGACCAGGTTTATAACCGTTTGCTTCGCGAACGAATTATCTTCCTAGGTTCAGTTGTTGAAGACTCAATGGCTAATGCAATTGCTGCACAGATTCTTTTGCTTGCAGCCGAAGATCCAGATAAAGATATTTTCCTATACATCAATTCACCTGGTGGTTCCGTAACTGCTGGTATGGCCATTTATGACACGATGCAATATGTCAACAACGATGTTGCAACTGTTGGAATGGGACTTGCTGCATCAATGGGTCAGTTCTTGCTCTGCTCAGGTGCTGCTGGAAAGCGTTACGCGCTTCCACATGCACGCATCATGATGCACCAACCATCTAGTGGTATTGGTGGAACAGCAACAGATATCAAAATTCAAGCAGAACAAATTGGATTTACAAAGAAGAAGATGGCAGAACTCATTGCTCACCACACAGGTCAGAGCATCGACACAGTCACTGCAGATTCTGATCGCGATCGTTGGTTTACAGCTGATGAAGCAAAAGAATACGGATTCGTAGATCATGTTGTTCGTTCAGCAGGTCAAGTTTCAGGTCGTGGAGGCACAGCATGAATTCAGAGATGAACCGCATCAACGAAATTACCAATCGCTACGTTCTTCCAACTATTGAAGAAAAGACTGCATATGGTTTCAAGCGCCTTGATCCGTATACAAAGTTATTCGAAGAGCGCATTATTTTCATGGGTCAGCCAATCGATGACACTGTTGCAAACGATGTAATGGCTCAGCTTTTGACCCTTGAATCAATGGATTCAGATCGCGACATCATGATTTACATCAACTCACCTGGTGGATCATTTACAGCGCTGACTGCAATTTATGACACTATGCAATTTATTCGCCCAGATGTAAGCACTATTTGTTTGGGTCAAGCAGCATCTGCTGCAGCAGTAATTCTTGCTGGTGGCGCAAAGGGAAAGCGTTACGCACTCGAGCATTCACGTATCTTGATTCACCAACCATCATCTGAAGGTGGCGGACAGGCATCTGATATCGAGATTCAAGCAAAAGAAATTATGCGCATGCGTACTTTGCTTGAAGCGATGATTGCTAAGCATTCAACTCGCTCACCTGCAGATATTGCAGCTGATATCGAGCGCGACAAGATTCTCACTGCGGCAGAAGCTGTTGAATACGGTCTTATCGACCAGGTACTTGCATCGCGTAAGGCAAAGCCAGCTAAGTAATTTCTATGTAAGGTCGTGCACTGTGTTGAAAAAATATTTTGAACCCGGTGCACTATTTTCATATGTGGGTTTTCGAAATCTTTGGCTATCAACTGGTCTCACTAATATCGGAATGACCGCGTTTCCAATTGCTTTGGCAGTTGCGGTTTTGGATTCAGGTGGAGATGCAACAACCCTTGGCCTGATACTTGCAGCGCGATTGTTATCAGGCGTGCTTCTTGCACCAATCGGGGGCGTATGGGCAGATCGCTTGCCACGCAAATTAGTAATTATTGTCTCTGATTCTTTTCGCGCAATAATGTCATTTGTTTTGGTCTTTGTCTCAACACCACAACTTTCAATGTGGATCATGGCAGCTTTAGTTTTTCTGATGGGTGCAAGTGACGCATTCGGTTCCCCTGCATCACAGGCAATCATGCCGAGCTTGTTACCGAGTGAAAAACTTCCAGCAGGAAATGTGGCTCGTGGAATCGTGTATCGCACCAGCACGATAGTTGGTCCTGGTGTGGGCGGTTTTGCAGTAATTCTCCTGGGCCCAAGAATTACATTTCTCGTTACCTCAATCTTTTTCTCTATGGGTGCGGCTCTACTATTCAAAATTCAAGAAGGGTTTATCCCCAAAGAAAATCAAGATGAAAATTCTTTTCTTTCAGAACTCAAACGTGGCCTAAAAGTTGTATGGGAAACTAAATGGGTTGCAGCATGTATTGCAATGGCTTCCGTTCAACTCATGATCGTCCTAGCAGCTGAAACTGTTTTGCTACCAGTCATTGCAAGACGTGAATTTGGAAACGATAAAGTATTTGCGCTGAGTGCAGCATTATTTAGCGTAGGTGGAGTTATTTCTGCTTTGCTTGCAGTCAAGTTTCAACCACGTCGCCCAGGGCTCACCGCAATAACTGTGTGGGCCATTTTTGTAGTTGCACCAATTTCTTTAGCATTTCCAATCTCTCCAATCTTTGTAATCATCGCCTATTTCATTGCTGGTTTTTCGGTAGGGCCTTGGGAGGCTTATTGGAGTACTGCGATTCAAAGGGAGATACCTCAAGATATGCAGGGCAGAGTTTTTAGTATCGATTACATGGGTTCTCTTGGACTGATGCCATTAGGAATGGCCCTAGTTGGTCCTGCAGTAAAGCTTTTCGGTGAAAGAGAATTTTTGATCGGTGCAGTAATTTTTCATCTACTAATCTGTGGAGTTACTTTGATGGTGCCTGGCGTAATGGAGCTAAAGATGCCAAAGAAGTCGGATTATTCTCAGGGCGAACACCCAAAAGCCTAAATACCTGCGCTCAAAAAGGTCAAAGAATCTACGATTACACCGTAGAAGTTCGCGCTTCCCCCAACTGCGAACTTTAGGGAGTCTCATGACACGCATTGGTGAAACAAGCGATCTTTTGAAGTGTTCCTTTTGTGGCAAAACCCAGAAGCAAGTAAAGAAACTCATCGCTGGACCTGGTGTTTATATTTGTGATGAATGTATTGAACTCTGTAACGAAATTATTGTTGAAGAACTTGCCGAAGCGAATACTCTCGGACTTACTGAACTTCCAAAGCCACAAGCGATTTTTGAATTCCTAGATCAATATGTAATCGGCCAAGATCGTGCAAAGAAGTCACTCTCTGTCGCTGTTTACAATCATTACAAGCGCGTGCAAACAGGGGATTCAAAGCGCGAAGATTCAATCGAATTAGCAAAGAGTAATATTTTGCTCCTTGGTCCAACAGGATGCGGTAAGACACTGATGGCACAAACTCTTGCACGTATGCTCAATGTGCCATTTGCAATTGCGGATGCAACAGCTCTTACTGAGGCTGGTTATGTTGGCGAAGATGTAGAGAATATTTTGCTCAAGCTTTTGCAAGCTGCAGATTTCGATGTGAAGAAAGCTGAAACTGGAATCATCTATATCGATGAAATTGATAAGGTTGCTCGCAAGTCAGAGAACCCATCAATTACTCGTGACGTATCCGGTGAAGGTGTGCAGCAAGCACTTCTCAAGATTCTTGAAGGAACGGTTGCATCAGTTCCACCACAAGGTGGACGCAAGCACCCACACCAAGAATTTATTCAAATAGATACAACAAATGTTCTCTTTATTGTTGGTGGAGCATTTGCAGGACTTGAAAAGATTATTGAAAGTCGAAGCGGAAGCAAAGGCGTTGGATTCAATGCTGTCATGCAAAGCTCGGAAGATAAGTCACGCAGAGATTTCTTCGCTGAGGTTATGCCAGAAGATCTGTTGAAATTTGGAATGATTCCAGAATTTATTGGACGTCTTCCAGTTATTACAAGCGTTGAAAATCTAGATAAAGAAGCGCTGATGAAAATTCTCACAGAGCCAAAAAATGCTCTGGTAAAGCAGTATCAGCGCCTCTTTGATCTCGACAATGTTGAACTCGAATTCAATGCCGATTCCCTCGATGCAATCGCCGAACTCGCACTAAAGCGCGGTACCGGTGCACGAGGACTTCGCGCCATCATGGAATCAGTTTTATTGGCTGTTATGTATGACGTTCC
>JAPLBJ010000010.1 GCA_026392845.1 Actinomycetota bacterium | reverse complement strand
AAAGTAAACATTGTTGATGTTCGCTCGCCACAAGAATTTAGTGGCGAACTTGCAGCACCTGCTCACCTTCCACAAGAGGGCGGACAGATCAAGGGACATATTCCAACAGCGAAAAATATTCCGTGGTCAAAGGCTGCAAATGAAGATGGAACGTTCAAATCCGAAGCAGAACTTACTGCGCTCTACCAAGGAGCCGGTGTTGATCTTGCGAAAGACACAATTGCGTATTGCCGTATCGGTGAGCGCTCTGCATTTTCGTGGTTTGTACTTCATGAATTACTTGGCGTAAATAATGTAAAAAACTACGACGGTTCATGGACTGAATATGGTTCATTAGTCGGCGTACCAGTAGCGCTAGGCGCGTAATGCGTACATGCGGTGCAACACCAGGTGGTCCATCTCTAGATGGCATCGACATCACAACGCAAAGTGTGATTCAGGGGGCCGTACTTTCAACAAGTACGAATGATGGTGTTCCAAATGGAAGTGCCATCACGAATGCTCACGTGCGTTTGTTGGATTCATCTGGTGAATTCACCGCAGAGGTTCCGACCAATCAGGAGGGTCAGTTCCGCTTCTTCGCCGCTCCTGGTGTGTGGACTCTTGTAGTTCTAGCACCAGGTGCGCGCAAGGAATTACAGGTCATTGCGACAAAAGGTGTACCACTTGACCTTGTCATTGAACTTTCATAAGTAAAGTACTCACATGGCCGATAAACACGAATTACGCGAAAAGGGTTTACGACTAACTCCACAGCGCGAATTGGTTCTTGCTGCTGTGCGCGAACTTGGGCACTCAACACCTGAAGAAGTTGCAGAGAAAGTGCGCCTGACACATCCAGGAATCAATCTTTCAACTGTGTATCGCAATCTTGAAACACTTGAAAATGTTGGCCTTGTTCAACACACTCACTTAGGTCATGGCGGTGCTACGTATCATGCAGCCGAAGAGATCACACACTTACATCTTGTCTGCGGAGTTTGTGGCTCAGTTGGAGATGCACCCATTGATGCTGCTGCCAATTTTGTGAACACACTCGCCGATGATTATGGTTTCAAGACCGATGTTTCACACTTTGCCATCTATGGCACGTGCGCAACATGCGCGGAGAAGCTCTAAAGCCTTACGTGGAGTAGATTCTCCTTTTGTGAGCGCAGTCCTTGTAGAAGATGGCCCAGATAAGGGCGCTATTTGGCATTTCGGCGAACCGGTAAAAGAACAACGCGCACTCGAAGCTGGAACTGGTTGGGCTGATCTTTCATACACTGAAATTGTTGCAGTAAGTGGCGTTGATCGTTTGAAATGGTTACACGATCTCACAACACAATATTTGAGCGAATTACCTGTTGGTCAATGGATTGATGCCATGATTTTAGATCCACGTGGACATGTGGAATATCAATTCAATTTAGTCGATGATGGCGAAACAACATGGTTAGTTCTTGATCCTGGATATAGCGCAACACTTATTGAATATCTAACAAAAATGAAATTTATGTTGCGCGTTGATGTTCGCGATGCATCACAGGAATATTCAGTACTACGCGCACCTGGCGCTGCGGATTCTATTGGTGGGCCATACGCACTTGTTCCACGCGCCGAACTCGAAGAGATGAAAGCACTTTTCAACACAACTGCTACTCAAGTTGGAACATGGGCACTCGATGCAATTCGTGTTGCTGCAGGGCGACCACGCATTGGCTTTGATACCGATGCTAAATCAATTCCAAATGAACTTGGCGTACTCAACGGCGCAGTGCATATGAATAAGGGTTGTTACCGCGGGCAAGAAACAGTTGCAAAAGTATTCAATCTTGGAAATCCACCACGTCGCTTAGTGATGTTGCACCTTGACGGCAGCGATGTAGCTTTCCCAACAGTGGGTAGCGATGTTGAAAATGATGGAATAAGAGTTGGTTTCCTTGGAACCGTTGCGCGCCATCACGAACTAGGAACCATTGCACTCGCAGTAATCAAGCGCACTACACCCGTTGATGCAACACTTACCGTTGCAGGAGTTCCTGCATCACAACAAGTAATCGTGGCAGCGCAATGAAGTTTCTATCTCAAGTCTTCGTAGTTCTAATCGCTGGTCTAGCGATTATGTGGGCTGTAAGAAAGATTTAGTAAAAACTAATAGATAAGTGCCTGTGTAGCATCGGCTGTAATCTCTTCAACATATGTAGCAGCTCCAGCAATACGAATTCCGGCAATCAGATTGCCTTCTTTGATATCGCGTCGAACGGCGCATTGCGTGCATAAAGTCAGAGTTCCAGCTGTAAGAATTATTGCAATTGAATCCGTAATAGATGGTGCGTGCTCTAAATGAAATTCTTCTGCGCGACCCGGTAATGCAAGCCAGGATGCTTCACCTGTTAGCCAAAATGAGACCGTAATTCCTGATGCCAGCGCTGTTGTTGCAACAGTAAATGCTTGTGCTAAACGTTCAGGGGCTTCTACTCCGCTGGCCAATTTGATAACTAAGTTAGTACTACGTGACATGGCACAACTCTAAAGCAATTCGCCATGGCGTAGGCTTACCTCCATGGAGCTCGCAACCTCAATAATTCTTGGCCTCGTAGCCATTGTGTTGGGGATTGCACTCATTTTCTACGCATTCAAAGGACGCCAAAGTCAGGCGCGATCATCTCGTGATTACAAGAGAGGCAGACTCTAAGTGGTCTTCACTATTCCAGAAGGTTTACATTCCGATCTCAATCCACTTGCTTGGCTAGTGGGAACATGGCGCGGAAAAGGTCGCGGTGAATATCCCAATGTTCCTGCATTCGAATTCGCGCAAGAAGTAGTCTTCAATCATGACGGGCGACCATTCCTAAATTACTATTCACGTTCATGGATTCTCGATGCCGAAGGTGAAGTTGTGCGCCCCGGTGCATCTGAAGTTGGTTTCTGGCGCGCAAAGCCAAATACTGTTTTGGAAGTAAATATCTCTCACAACACAGGAATTACTGAAGGCTGGGTTGGACAATTTGATGGTCCAAAGATTCAACTCGTAATGGATCAGGGATATTCAGCGCCAACAGCAAAGATTGTTACAGCAGGAGTTCGTTTATACGGACTCGTTGCCGGCGAACTTTTCTTTGCATATGACATGGCAGCAGAAGGCCAAGAATTACAGGCACACATTTGGTCGAGCTTAGAGCGCCAAACGGAGTAGAAATGCAAGAAATAAATCGCGGAGACGTACTTGCCGTAATGACGCGTAGTGGAATGGTGGAATCTCAACACTACGGTCACTT
>JAPLBJ010000019.1 GCA_026392845.1 Actinomycetota bacterium | reverse complement strand
AAATCAGTGTTGGAAAATTGAAAGAATCTTTTGTGGAAAATGTTGCGATTACATCTGCCGCTTGTGTGGCTTCAGCCCCTTTTGGTAGAAACGATGAATTATTATTTTCTTGAACTGAGGTCAGTTTTCCAAAAAGTGGACCGAATATGCCTGCAATCATGAACCAGATGATCACCACCAGCATGGCTATCGCGAATGGTTTACGGCTCTTTTGTACAGTATTGATTGACACGATGAAAAACCCTCTCCAATTGGTATGTGCGCAATCTTACCTTTAGGCTGGTGGTGTGGCTCACCCAACGTCGTCGCTCACCAACGAAATACGCGTTATTCATGCGGGATTAGTTGAATATCACACTGCATTGGCCACACAGCGAGAAATTCATTCAGAAGTTTCTCAGTCTTCATTAGAAAATACTCTGATTTTATTAGAACATCCATCCGTCTATACAGCAGGACGTCGTACTTTAGATAGTGAAAAACCAATGGATGGAACACCCGTTGTCGATGTTGATCGTGGTGGAAAAATTACGTGGCATGGCCCTGGCCAATTAGTTGGTTATCCAATTGTGCGTCTTGCAAATCCACATGAGTTAGTTGGTTTTGTTCGAACAATAGAAGCTGCTCTAATTAAAGTTTGTGCAGAATTTGGTATCACAACACAATGCATTTCTAAGCGATCTGGTGTGTGGGTTGTAGATGAGCGCGGAGAAAGAAAAATCGCTGCTATCGGAATCCGTGTTGCTAAAGGTGTAACGATGCATGGCTTTGCACTCAATGTGAATCCTGACATGAGCGCCTTTGGCCAAATCATCCCTTGCGGCATAGTCGATGCTGATGTCACTTCATTAGCAATGGAATTAGGTAGGGATATAAGCGTGAGTGAACTTGCTCCCCTCGTGCAGCGCCATATGATTGACGCTCTAGGAAAGGTAAGCGCATGACATTGGCACCAGAGGGTCGCAAGTTGCTTCGCGTTGAAGCGCGTAACTCGCTTGTACCTATCGAGCGCAAACCTGAATGGATTAAGACTCGCGCCAATATGGGTCCTGAATACACGCGTCTTCGCACACTCGTAAAAAGCGAAGGTCTGCACACTGTCTGCCAAGAAGCGGCCTGTCCAAATATTTTCGAATGTTGGGAAGATAAAGAAGCAACTTTTTTGATCGGTGGCGATAAGTGCACACGCCGTTGCGGTTTTTGTAATATCGATACTGGAAAACCAGATGCACTCGATCGCACCGAGCCACGCAAGGTTGGCGAATCTGTAAAAGCGATGGGATTGAAGTACGCAACCATTACTGGCGTTACTCGCGATGATCTAGATGATGAAGGCGCATGGCTATATGCCGAAACTATTCGCCAAGTACATGAACTCAATCCAGGATGCGGCGTCGAAATGCTTGCACCTGATTTTCACGCAAAGCCAGAGCTACTCAATCAAATCTTTGAGACGCGCCCCGAGGTCTTTGCGCACAACTTAGAAACAGTCCCCCGTATATTCAAGCAAATCCGCACTGGTTTTTCTTATGAAAATTCTCTAAAAGTAATTGGCATGGCTCGCGACTTTGGATTGATTACAAAGTCCAATCTTATTCTTGGTCTCGGCGAGACTCATGAAGAAGTTGTTCAAGCACTGCAAGATTTACACGATGCAGGATGTGACCTTGTAACTATTACTCAATATCTTCGCCCAACAATTACGCACCATCCTGTAGAGCGTTGGGTAAAACCAGAAGAGT
>JAPLBJ010000026.1 GCA_026392845.1 Actinomycetota bacterium | reverse complement strand
GAAGACAGCACTCGATGTTGGAATCACCACCTTTGATACAGCCGACGTTTATGCAGCCACTCGTGCAGAAACAGTACTTGGTAAGGCACTCAAAGGAGTTCGCCGCGAGTCCTATGAATTATTTACAAAGGTTTATGGTGGCACTGGCCCAGGAAAAAATGATCGTGGACTTTCGCGCAAACACATCATGGAATCTGCGCACGCTTCACTGAAGCGACTTCAAACAGATCATATTGATCTCTACCAAATGCACCGTTTTGATTTTGAATCACCACTCGAAGAATCACTGCAAGCCTTTGACGATCTTGTGCGTCAAGGAAAAGTGAATTACATCGGGTTTTCCGAATGGGATTCATCTCAAATTGGTCAAGCTCTAGAGATACAGAAAAAATATAACTGGACACGTTTTGTTTCTAGCCAACCTCAATATTCGATGTTGTGGCGTGTTATTGAAAAGGAAGTTGTTCCCTTATCAATCAAAGAAGGCATTGGACAAATTGTTTGGTCTCCAATCGCGCAAGGTGTATTGACTGGAAAATATCTGCCAGGAAAGAAGGCTCCAGCAGGATCTCGCGCTAGTGATAAGAAATCGGGAGCAGAGCATATTTCTAGATGGATGCGCGATGACGTTCTTACCGCTGTTCAAAAATTGCGACCAATTGCAGAAAGTGTTGATCTTTCAATGTCACAACTTGCACTTGCATGGGCGCTGCAAAATCAGAATGTTTCATCAGTTATCATGGGCGCTACAAAGCCATCTCAAGTAAAAGAAAATGCAAAAGCTTCTGGAGTAAAACTTGAGAAAGATGTTATGGCAGCCATTGATAAGGCGCTTACTGGATTACCCGAATACGACCCGAAAAAGAATGTCAGCCCAAATCCAAGATCCTAGAGTTATGCGAGTATCGTCTAACTAATGCAAAAAACACGGAGAGTACTTTTTAGCACAATTCTTCTTCTAGCAATTGTGCCGATGTCACCGACACATGCTGCAACTGAACATGGTCCCAAATTAGTTTCAGGTGCTCCTGTCCGCCATACTCTTGTTTCATGCGCAACAAATACTGCTGAAGCACTGACATGTATCGAATCTGTTGCAGTTATTGAAAAACTCGGCGATGAGCCAATTATTGGAAAATTGACTGGTAGGAAAATACCTTCTGGTAACGATAGTCGCATGGGAGATTCAGAGCGTCCGGTCTTAGCAGTAAATGGTGCTACTGAAATTTCAGTAACCCCAGGCAATTATGAAGAATGGACTTTCCCTAAGGCAGATGGAACAAGTGCCAAAAGTGGTGATGTAATAGTCTTTAGCGAATTCCAACCACATAAGGCAACTTGGTGTTGGTCAGCCGTTCAGTGCACTTCCAATCGTGAGGAATACACCGTTCCTCTCCAATCATCTCGAGGGCCTGATACATGGAAAGATAATGATGATTTTGTTTTTGTCGTAACGATTCGTGCCCCTAAAACTTTTGAATTTGGTGAAGTCAGTGGAAGCGCTAAAAATGCTTCAGTTGTTTATGGTAAAGATCTACCAGACTTCAAAGGTGTTGCGATGCGGCAAATAATCGCCTCATTTTCTCCAATAGCAACTGCGAGAGGAGTCCAGTCTGGTGGCGGGGCTCCACCAGAGAGGGCAACTTTTACAACTTATAATGCAAATCTTTGGATTTACGGATTGAATAACGACATAACTCAATTCCTTGGCCCATGTGCAAAATTGGGTGGCGTTCAAGTAGTTTCAAATGCAATGCACTCAGTTGATCCTGTGTGGGACCCAGCTACTGAAACAATCAAAGTTCGCCTAGAGACCCCTCACCTCAAACCTGATGGTGAATTAAATCTGGGATATCTTGAAGTTCGCATTCCCCGCAAGTCTGCAATTTGCATGTGGGGATTTGACCTAGATGGAAGTATCAATGCATCGGTAAGCATTACGTATGACGATGGGTCTAAACCAAGTGTTGCAACGGTTATTGGTAAGCGAGTCGAAAACGATTACCTCATCATTACTTCTGGTTTCCACTTTTCTTCACCAAATATTGGAATCAAAATTACACAAGCAGCAGCTACTCCCACTCCTTCACCCACTCCTTCGGCTTCGGCTTCGGCTTCGCCTTCTCCGACACCTGTCACCAAAGTGATAGTAGCTAAAAAAATAAGGAGCACTATTTCTTGCGTCAAAGGAAAAATAGTAAAAAAAGTAACCGCACTTTCACCAAAGTGCCCAAAGGGCTTTAGCCTTAAATCTTAATTTTTTAGGGAGATTGTGGAATAGCTCAACTCTTTTTAGGAATTGACATAATCAGCAAGCGCTTTTCGTTCATTTTCAATTTCATTTATGCGAGCCTTTACGACATCGCCGATAGAAACTATCGAGAGTAGTTCTCCGCTCATTGAAACCACAGGAATATGGCGAATCCTGCGTTCTGTCATCACCGTCATCAACTCGGCAACTGTGGAATTTTCTGTGCATGTGATCACCTCGACCGTCATGAGATCGCGTACTCGCATACCAATGAGTTGGTCGAGTTTTCCTGGCATTGCGCGAACCACATCTCTCTCTGAAACGATTCCATCAATTTTCTTTCCATCAGGGGATACGACCAGGGCTCCAACATGATGAGTATTGAGTGAATTGACTAAGTCGTGAACGCTTGCACTTGAAGATATTGTTTCAACTTTCTTACCTGAAATCAGTGTTGCTATCTTCATGGTGCCCCATCCCTTGAAAAGTGATTGACCTAGATACTGCTCCTAAGAGGCATGGGAAGCAATGATTCGCCCCTAGGGGCACCTAGAGAAGAAAAAAAACTACGCTCAAAGTCTCAACTTATACTTCAAGACGTAACCATTTCGTTATCTGAGAATACTTGTAAATACCCCTCAGTAGCCTAAATTGGACGGGTTACCAGGGTCGTGCCCCCGCACAACCTGATGACCTTTCGAAAGCTCAACTCTAGAGAAATGGAAGAAAATGTCAGATACAGAAAAAGGCATTTCCCGTCGTTCAGTACTTAAGGGTACTGCAGTTGGCGGTATCGGATTAGCAGCAGGTGGATCACTACTAGCTGGTTGCGGCAATAAAGCAACTGGCGCACTTGCATACGGTGCACGTTCCGTTGATGCTGGTCCAACAGCACAGAACGAAGCTTTGATTGCTGCTTACACAGCAAAGACAAAGAATGAAGTTAAGTACAACGCAACAGAATCAAATGCATTCCAGAACAACCTTTCACAGTATCTTCAAGGAACACCTGACGATACTTTTGAGTGGATGGCTGGATACCGTATGCAGTTCTTCGCAGAGCAGGGTCTACTTACAGATCTAACTGACGTATGGGATTCAATTGGCGATCAGTACTCAGAGAGCTACAAGATTGCTTCAACTGGTCTTGATGGCAAGCAGTACTTTGTTCCAAAGTCTTGGTACCCATGGGGCCTTCACTTCCGTAAGTCAATGTTTGCTGACTTAGGTTTGAATGCCGACAACGTAACAAACTGGGATGAATACCTAAAGATGCTTGATGGCATGAAGAAGAAGGGTCTTGTTGGTTTCGCTGCCGGAGATAAAGGCGGCTGGGAAGCAATGGGAACATTCGACATTCTTAACGCACGTATCAATGGT
>JAPLBJ010000036.1 GCA_026392845.1 Actinomycetota bacterium | reverse complement strand
TGTTATTCCCTTTGTGCAAGTAATAGTTACTTGTGGGCCTACCTGTCCTGGAGCTGCTTGAATTTTGTAACCAGTTGGACAGACGGGTTTTGTTCCAGTGACTGTTTTCTTAGTTGTTCCCTTTATACATGTAATTGTCGCTTGCCCAGAGGTGGGTGCTGCAACTTTGCCTGGTGAAGATTTATTTGGTGGACTTGCTGGCAAAGTACTTGTGCCAGCACCTGCTGATTTAGTCCAACCTTCAAGTTTTACTTTCACAGTTGGTGGAGTACTCTCAAATACAAAATTATCTGCGTGAAGATTGACCCAGTCTTTGAATTGTCCTAAAACCACAGAAGCTGTCTTCTTTTCACCGCTCCCGTCATATGTAATTTCAATCTTCGCGTAGGCAGGAAGCTTTGTCATGCCATAAACACATTTGATCAAATCAGCACGCATTGTGAATGCATAACGGCCAACATTTTCAGTTTTACCATCAGATTTATATACAGGAGCTGCAATTTTGTATCCAAGAGCGCCCTCATTGCTATCCCACTGAGGCGATCCTGGCTCATAGACAGAGGCGTTACTTGTGACTATGCCTTGGACTCCTTCAAATTTTGCACAGTTGGAAGCAAATGTTTGCGCACCACTTGAAGTCGTATTGAGGCGCCACGCTAATGTATTTGTAAGCGCTGCATTACTAAATTGTGATGATAAAGAGGTGTAGTACCTAACAGCATTTTGATCATCTGGATCAGTTCCAGCGATATCTAGATTCTTACTCCCAGGCGCTGCAGTCGAACTTTTTCTAGACTCGTTGAGATATTGAGCTACTGCACCGGTATTTGCTAACCATTTTCCCGTCATGATCTCTTCTAGTGGATCGGCTTCCACGATGAGCTCGGAATAGTTATCGTCATAATTTTCTGTATATGCAGATGGTTTATCAAGGCGCCCATTGAGCCAACCCGTAATTACTTTTGGAATTCTAATATCGAGTGCGAATCGAAGATTAGGGGCAAATGCAATGCGCTGGTAGCAAACTCCCGTATCTACTGCCAAGCAAGCAGTCTCTGAACCACCATCAACATATGCAGAATTTTCAAATTTCTTCACGGGATAGATTGAAAGTCTTAAACTTTTCTCTGAAGCATCCCATGTCGATGTGCCAGTGGGGCGATTGAAAAGCGCACTTACTAATCCAAGAATTAGATAATCAGTACTCTTGCCACCATCAGTAATTCTCCACAACCATGGCCCATCGGCCCCAGGATACCCAGTGTTTGTTTTTGCATTGAAAGTTGAATCCCAACCAGGGCTTGTCTTGCTATAAATTCTTTGAACTGCTTGTGCTTTGACTTTTGTACCATCTTCTTTTACTAAAGATAAAGTCTTAATACATGCCGCAACTTGCCTTGCATCACAAGAGCCCATAGCGACGTCGTATTTAATCTGTTGATAGGAGGAATCGGCTAAAGCAGAAATGCACTTTGAATCTTGGGGAGTCAAGCAAATAATTTTTTCGCCTCCAGATTGACCAGCACCATGCTGTTCTAGAGAAATAAAAGATTTGAAGTTGACTTGGTTCTGATCGAAATAAACCATTGCATTATTAGATGATGAAGGTTCAATCCCGCGCAAAATCGAGCGAGCATCTTTGATGACATTGGGATCCTCGGGTGGAGTCATAGAGATTGGCTGAGAACCGGGTGCACCTTGCCCATTTGGGGCAGGAGCATCTGCTGCATATGAATATGTCATAAATGAGGTAAAAATAAGGACGAGCGATAGTAAAGAGAGCAATGAAGCTCTGATTCCACGATTCATGCGCTCTATTCTAAAAGAAAGGTGCAAGGAAACCCATAGGTTTGAAGTGAATTTTGAAAGAGTTAGAGTTATGGCATGAGTGTAGTAGCCAAGAAATTCACAATTCGTGATGCAAAACGATGCATCATTACTCCTAGCGAACTAGACCATAAATATTCGCGTGGAGTACTAGGTGTCATTACTGGTTCTGCGCAATATCCGGGAGCAGCTGTTCTCACTACAGCAGCCGCTGCCGCTACTGGCGTTGGAATGGTGCGTTTCAATAGTTCATCTGGGCTCGCCCACTTGGTGTTACACACAACTCCTGAAGTTGTTGTGCAGCCAGGCAAAGTAAATGCATGGTTATTGGGTAGTGGAGTCGAGAGTGCAAAATACAAACATTTTTCAACGTGGCTACGACATCGTTGGTTTGTATTAGCAAAACGACAGAGCGTTCCTACTATTTTAGATGCTGGTGCGCTATATCTTGCTGGCACCTTAAAGCAACCAACTCTCATCACTCCGCATTATGCGGAGTTGGCAAAGCTGCTGATTTCAAGAGGAATGAGTGCTAGCACCGAAGCAATTGAAGGTGATCCAAAAAAATGGATTCGTATTGCTGTAGATAAATTAGGCGTGACTATTCTCCTCAAAGGAAGCCGCACGCTCGTTGCAAATGAAAATGTTCTCTATGAACTCCCACGATCAACTCCATGGCTAGCAACTGCAGGAAGTGGGGATGTACTTGCTGGAATCATCGGGTCTATAGTGGCAACAAATACAATCGAGATACTCAACGATGTAAATCGATTAGCAGAAGTTGCAGCAACAGGTGCACTAATTCATTTACTTGCAGCTGATAAAGCTTCCAACGGTGGTCCAATTTCTGCGCAACAAATCATTAATAAAATTTCAGAAGTTATTGCAAAAATAATTTAATATATCTGGGGTATTCCCCAGAAACTTTTCGGCTCACTTACGAGTGTTAACTGCGATACTGAGAAATGTGCCCCAAAGAGTATTGATTGTAAATGACGACGCTTTCGAGCTCGCCACTCTTTCCGCATCACTCAGACTTCACACTGTTGATGTTATTGGTGAAGCACACACAATCCCAATTGCACAAAATTTATTTAAATCCTTACAGCCAGACGTAATAATTATTGATATTCAGTTTTGTGGTGAAGAAGGCGTTTCGCTTGCCCGCTCCTTACGAAAGTCAAAACCAGATTTAGGGATTATTCTTATGACTTCATGTCCCGATTTACGCCTTCTTGGACTAAAAGAAAAAGACATTCCTCTCGGTAGCAAAATCATTCTGAAAAAATCTATTGCAGACCTTTTGGTCATCAAGGATTCAATTGCACTTTCAACTAAATCCGCTATCAATAAAGAAAAGATGGCGTGGGTTGATTCACATGGATCATTGCACGAGAATGCCTTTACTTCGGTCCTCAGTGATTTCACAGATATTCAAATTGAAACTCTTCGATTATTAGCAACAGGTCTCAGCAATGCAGAGATCGGACGTACTCGATTTGTGAGTGAAAAATCTGTTGAACAAATTGTTGCCAGAATTGCACAACATTTTGGTTTTCTTCCAGATCGCACAAGGAATCTGAGAGTTCTACTCACTGGCGAATACTTCAAATGGCTAGGGGCTCCTCGTCACTAATAGCGGTGGCTTACCTCAGGAATTAAAGTTAAAAAGGTATCGTTTACCCCATGACATCAGAACTCAGCGACCTTCGTTCGCGATGGAACGATGTCCTTGACTACGTTGAGAGAGAAGACAGAGTTGTATGGCTCGCATTTTTTGATGCTCGCTTAGCCTCCCTTGAGGGAAACGTTCTAACTCTAGATTTTTCAGATAGCCGCAAATTTGGTGCTGCCCATGAATATAGTGAATCTCGAGAACGTCATAAGAAGATTCTTGTTGAAGCCATAGCCCATGTTGCACAATTAGATGTAACGATTGCCGAATTATGAAGAAATTGTTCTCGTGGATCTCGATTATTTCACTTATCACTCTATTTATTTATACTCAACCATCCAATGCAGCAACTAGTTCTTTCAAGCTTGCAATAAGCCAAACTCCAAGTGCAAGTGAGTCGTTGGTGACTTTATATGGCAACCTCAAGCCCGCTAAATCTGGCACTGAAATCAAGATTCAAATCAATACTGATGGCAGTTGGAAAGCCACTCGATTCAAGACCAAAAGTACTCGCGTAGGAACGTTCAAGGTAGTTGCTCTCGCAACCGCCCTTGATGCGCAAGTTAAATATAGAGCTACTGCCTATGTAGGAAAGAAACGTATTTACTCAAATATTCGCTCAATAACTATTCAACAACTACCTGAAATATCATCAGAAAATCAAGAAGCTTTTATCGATGCTATGGGGCCAGGCTCAAGAATACATGGAGCAGATATCAGTAGGTGGCAACATCCCAATGATAAACAAATTGATTTTGCAACTATGTACAGTGCAGGACTTAGATTCGTAATAATAAAGGCTTCTGACACACGCGATGACGCAGATGCGCTTTCATTGAAGTATTTATCTATGGATCATTCAGCTGCGCAAGCTGCGGGGATATATACCGGCTTTTATCACTATGCAATATTGCCTGATACAAATATGCCAGCAGAAATAATCAAAGATGCGCAAGCTCAAGCACAAAAAGTAGTGTGGCGTCTTGCATCTATTGGAGGATATGGCGAAAAGGATTTGCCGTATGCACTTGATCTTGAGAACAACTGTGTTCGCCTAAATTCAAATAAGACCTGCGCAAAGTATGCCTCCCGTAGCGCCGTAACTTTATGGGCAACTTCATTTTTAGCACTCCTCAAAGAAAAAACAGGTCGCACTCCATTCATATATTCCTATCCCAATTTCCTTGAAAGTGCCATGACGCGAAGTGCCGAGCTTGCGCAATATCCACTGTGGTTAGCGCAATATGCAATAGACCCTGCAGATCCTTTGGCACAACCCGGACTGAAAAGTGGTGGGTGTTATGTCCACTCCTGGACAACTTCTAACTGCTCATCTCAATGGATAATCTGGCAGTACACATCATGTGGAGTTGCTCCAAAGTATGGAGTGCCAGGTAGTCGTTTAGATCTCAATGTATTTCGTGGATCTCCAAATATATTTCTTGACCTTACTAAAGGTAGTTGGGTTCCTGAAGTAATTGACTTCATGCCACTCAATGAACCAACTCAAGTAACGGTGAATAAGATGTCGGCGAGTACGACCGACAAATTAGTTACTTTCAATGTCAGCGTTATTCGACCAAATCTCAATCCTGTTGTTACAGGCAGTGTGAAATTTGTTTTTGATCCACTCACTCCAGTTAGCCCTAAACCAACACAAACTGTTGTTAGAGCCTCTAGCGGTGTTTGGACACTTGCCCTCAAAGGTGTTCCAGCAGGTAATTACCAAGGTTTGGTTACATATGTAGATGTTTCAAATACTCATGCAACAAGTAGCACACCCGCAATATTTAGTGTTGTGCAAGGTGTTGAACCATCACCGGCACCTGTCAAACCATCACCGGCACCTACAAAAAAGCCAACAACTGATGGTTGCGCAAAACAAATCAAGAATTGATTAGTTCTCCAAGGGCGACATTCTCGCGCTCCACAAGTTCGCTATAACTATTGATTGATGCTTTGCGCTCCTTCGCGCCCCACCCAAGTACTGAACCAATAATTGCTGCTACTTCTGTTGCTATTCCAACTCCATGATCTTGCGATTCAAATGCAATTCGGGTGCGACGAGAGATAACATCATCAACACTTCGAGCACCTTCATGACTTGCGGCATATTCAATTTCTGCCTTGAGGTATGGCAATGCTGGATCAATTCGCTCTGACATCTTTGGATTCTGGGAAATAATCTCTAATACTTCGCTGATAAGCGAACCATGGCGATTGAGTAAATGAATAACACTCTCTTCGCTAACCCCATACAACTCGGCTATCTGAGCGCTTTGTTGGACAAGTGCCGAATAACCATCTGCTCCAACCATTGGGAGTTTGTCGGTTACGGAATCTAAAGTGATACGACGTAATTCATTTACAGCTAAATCAATAACATCTTTTCCCATAATTCGATAAGTGGTGTACTTGCCACCAGCAACACTGAGAAAACCTGGAGCTGGGCGATCTACTGTATGTTCACGAGAAAGTTTTGTGGTTGCAGAGTTCTTGTTATTCGAGATTAGGGGACGAAGTCCTGCATAGACACCAATAATATCTTCGCGTCTTATCTTTGGTTTGAGTACTCTATTTGCTTCATTGAGAATGTACTCAACATCGTCGCTACTTGCTACTGGCTCTGCTTTATCGCCGGTATATGGAGTATCAGTTGTGCCGACAATCCATTTATCTGCCCATGGAATGATGAACAAAACAGATATTTGTGTCTTGATTATGATTCCAGCCTCAGATGTAATCGCTGTGCGCGGAAGAATAATGTGAGCGCCTTTGCTCATTGTTACTTTGTATCCAGCCTTGAGATCAAATTTTGATTGAAGTTCATCACTCCATACGCCAGCACACATAACTGTTGCAGTAGCTCTAATAGTGATTTTCTCGTTAGTTTCTGTATTGCGCGCAGATACCCCAACGACTCTCTTGCCATCACGAATCAATGACTCTGCACGAACACCCGTAGCGATGAGCGCACCATGTCTTGCGGCAGTGCGCGCAATTGACATCGTATGACGTGCATCATCTACCTGAGCATCGAAATATTTGATGGCACCAGTGACAATATCTGTGCGAAGTGATGGAGCAATCTCGGCAATTTTTGACTGGCTAATGTGTTTATGCCAAGGAAGCGCACGTTGAAACCCTCGAAGTGCGTCGTAGAGGGCAAGGCCCGCACCAACATAAGTGCGCTCTTTGAATTTTTCAGTCAGCGGAAATAGAAATCCAACAGGCTTTACTAAATGTGGCGCAAGAGTTGAGACTAATAATTCTCGCTCGTGCAACGCTTCACGAACTAATTTAAAATCGTATTGTTCTAAATATCGAAGACCACCGTGAATTAGTTTGCTAGATCGACTAGAAGTACCTGATGCAAAGTCGTTAGCCTCAATAAGAGCAACTCTGAGTCCACGAGATACCGCATCTAATGCAGCGCCGACACCTGTGACTCCCCCGCCAATAACGAGAATATCGAAAGTTTCATCTGCCAATTGGCGCATTGCCTCATCTCGCTGCTGGGGCGATAAGACTGAGGTAAACATTACGGGAAATCTCCATTCTGACTGAGTAGAGTAAGACTAACTCAACCTAGAAAGTATTTCTCATCATGTCCTACATCGGAAGTCTTGATCAAGGTACGAGTAGTACCCGTTTTATGATCTTTGACCATAGCGGAAGCGTCGTTGGGCAACATCAATTAGAACATCGCCAAATAATGCCTCACGCCGGTTGGGTCGAACATGATGCACATGAGATTTGGGAACGTACACAAGAAGTAATCATTGGGGCGCTCAAACAAGCAAATATTCTTGCATCCGATTTAGTGGGTATCGGGATTACGAATCAACGTGAAACTACAGTTGCATGGGATGTAAAGTCAGGTTTGCCTTTAGCAAATGCAATTGTTTGGCAAGATACACGAACAGCAGGTTTTCTAGAAACTTTGAGTGATGCTCACAAGAAGCTCATTACTCACCGCAGCGGACTCACTATTGCTCCATATTTTTCAGGCAGCAAGATGCACTGGCTCATCAGTGAAGTACCTGCAGTCCGCGATGCAATAGCAGTAGGTAACGCGCGCTTTGGAACAATTGATTCGTGGATATTGTGGAACTTATCCGGTGGCGTAAGAGGTGGTGTTCACTTCACTGATGTAACAAATGCGAGTCGTACGCTTTTGATGAACCTAGAAACTTTAGATTGGGATCAAGAGTTACTCGATATTTTTGAAATTCCTCGCAGCGTTCTACCGCAAATCAAGTCATCCTCTGAACAATATGGACTCACTGATCCTCATGGACCATTTGGAAGTGCCATTCCTATTGCGGGAATTCTTGGAGACCAACAAGCTGCGATGGTTGGTCAAGTCTGTTTTGACCGAGGTGAATCAAAGACAACATATGGCACAGGAAATTTTGCACTGCTCAATACTGGGACAGAAATTGTTAGATCAAAAAATGGACTATTGACAACACTGTGTTACAAATTTGGAGATCAACCAGCAAGATATGCACTTGAAGGTTCCGTGGCGGTTACAGGTTCTGCAATTCAATGGTTGCGTGATCAACTAGGAATAATTAGTAGTGCTGCAGAGACTGAACATCTCGCATCCTCTGTCGCGACTACTGAAGGCGTCTATTTCGTTCCTGCATTCTCAGGACTCTTTGCGCCGTACTGGCGCTCTGATGCACGCGGCGTCATTGTTGGTCTAACCCGAGCGACTACAAAGGCACACCTTGCACGCGCGGCACTTGAAGCAATTTGTTATCAAACAAAAGAAATAATGGATGCAATGGTTGCTGACTCTGGTGTTCCTATGACTGAGATGCGCGTTGATGGTGGAATAACTGGCAATGCACTATGTATGCAGATGCAAGCAGACATTATGGGAATTGATATCACTCGTCCATTGATTACTGAAACAACGGCACTTGGCGCAGCATATGCTGCTGGAATTGCGGTTGGTTTCTGGTCATCAACTGATGAAGTTCGAACTCAATGGAAACAATCACGTCGTTGGAGTTCTACATCTACTGAGGAAACACGTGCACTTGGATATACAGGGTGGAAAAAGGCAATTGAGCGTACTTTGAATTGGGTTGACTAGCGTTTTGTAATTTCGATCAAGAAAGCATTTGCTGGTGCGAGTATTGGCGCGCTTACTCCAATTGCAGATAGCGCAGAACCTGACAGAGTTATTCCGCTCATCCAATCCGGTTTTTTTACTGACATATATCTAGGTTCTCCTGCTGGAAATGCCGCTCTAATTTCATATGTCGCGCTTGCATCTAAGCCAGGAAATTTGAGGGGTGAAGGATTTACTGCAACTGTTGGAGTGATTTGTACATAAGCAAAAATTGCTTCAGTTTTATTCTTTGAAATTACACCGTGTAATAAGCCATGATCATCAGGATAATCAACGCGCACCATTGTTGAAGAATGGAGCAGAGCGCGCTTTGACTTGTAATAGTTGGCCCACGATTTTAGGAGCTCACGTTCAGCTGGAGTTGTTTGCGTGATGTCCCATTCAATGCCAGCATGACCAAATAGCGCTGTTGTCGCTCGCATGGAGAGTTCGAGTGTGCGACCTGTTTGATGTCCATGTGTTGGACCAATATGAGTACCAAGCATTTCAGGTGGAATAACTTGTGATGTCCAACGCTGAATATTCTGGCGAGCAAGTGCATCATTATTATCACTTGTCCAGAATCGATCGACGTAATCAATTACTCCAAGGTCAATACGTGCACCACCAGATGCGCATGATTCGATTTCAAGACCTTTATGACGTTTCTTGAGTTCTGCAAATAGGCGATAAATAGCTTGAGTTTGTCTGCGCACACCCGCTTTACCAAGGTGCCCCGCATCGACTAAAACTCGATTGTGATCCCACTTTATATATGCAATTGAATGCGCACCAAGAATCGCACTTGTCTGCTCCAGCACATGGTTATATGCACCTTCATGACCAAGGTCTAGAACTAATTGATTGCGCCATAGTGGTGGAACACGATCGCCTTCATGCAAAATCCATTCTGGATGTGCGCGGTAAAGATCTGAATCAGGATTGACCATTTCGCCTTCGAACCAGAGCCCAAATTCGATGCCTTTATCGTTTATATATTTGATAATTGGCGAGAGACCTTCTGGCCAAACAGCAGGATCAATAACCCAATCTCCTAGGCCAGATTTATCGTTTCGTCGACTATGAAACCATCCATCATCTAGTACAACTCGCTCGATACCAATTTCTGAGGCAACATCAATGAGTTTCTTGATTTTCTCCTCATTATGGTCAAAATAAATTGCTTCCCACATATTAAGTGTCAGTGGTCGTGGGCGCGCAGGATGCATAGATCGCGCACGTATGTGTTGATGATATGCAGAAGCGATTCCATCCAACCCAGCGCTGGAATATACAGATATAAGAGTTGGAGCAACATAAGTTTCATTCGGTGCGAGTTGAACCTCACCTGGCAATAGAAGTTCTCCTGCACCTATTGATTGTTCACCATTCCAAATTCGTTCGACCAAATATTGTGAGTTTCCACTCCAAGCAATACTTGTTGCCCAAGCTTGGCCATGTTGGAAAGTTGTCTGTGCGGTCAATGCAATATCTGCAATCGAAAAATTGTGCCCGCTTCGTCCCTCTCGTGAATCTCGAATCCATGTACCTGTTGCAATATCGCGACGTTGAGGATTTCGCTCATTTGCCCAGCGACCTGCAAAATCTAATGTCTGATTCGCTTCCTGTGGAAGTGGTAACCAATGAATAAACTCATCGAGTGAATACGGGGAATCCCCCAAATTCTTTATAGATGCATTTTGAGTAAGTACTCCAAATGAATCCATCTCTATTGAAATAATTACTTCAAGCTGTACGTGTAGATCACGCAACGTGACAACTACTTTTTCGCCGACATGATGAAAATCTGTTACTTCAAATTTTGTTGACCATGCGCTTCCATTGCGATGGCCACTGAGTGTTGGACGACCAAGAAATCCGCGAGAACTCTCGCGCATGATTCCACCACTCTGACTTTGATCAAATGCACTGTTTGCAATCGCTGGTCGTTGAGCGGTTTCGATGTGGGTGATATCGCCTGTAAGTGGTGCGCCCCAATGCCTAATAACCAGTGCACCATCGACAACTTCGCAGAGCAATGAGCTATGTAGCGTGCCTAAAAGTGCTCTTTGCTTGGTCACAAAGGTAGAGTAACGACACTATGGGTGTGAGTAAAAGTTTAGGTGCAGGAATTACGCGTCAGGATCGCGTAATGGCCGATGGACGCACGATTCGCTACTACGACACTTCCGGCCAAGCCCGAAATGCACAAGATCAACGCCCAGTTGAAGAGCAACCAGGTATTGGCGAATTGCGTCTTGATCCATTGGTAAACGAATGGGTAGCAATGGCTGCACATCGTCAGGGACGAATCTTCTTGCCTCCAAAAGAATTATGTCCATTGTGTGCCACTCGCGCAGATTTGCTTACAGAAATTCCCGAAAGTGATTATGAAGTCGTTGTCTTTGATAATCGCTCCCCATCACTTCGCCCACCTCAAGGTGATTGGGCACTTCCTGATCTAGTTGGACCAGAAACTGATACAGGAACTTCTGCTGGAAAGTGTGAAGTGATTTGTTTTACCGCAGATCACGGACAATCATTCAAAGATTTATCACCAACACGTGTTCGCATTCTTCTTGAGGCATGGGCTGACCGTGTTCGTGAATTATCACAAGAAAAATTCATAGAACACATCGCCCCATTTGAAAATCGCGGTGAAGAAATTGGCGTAACCCTTGCTCATCCTCATGGACAAATTTATGCATATTCATATTTGCCTCCTCGCGTAGAAAAAATGCTCAAAGCTGCACGTGATTACAAAGAATCGACTGGACGTGTTCTATTTGATGATGTCGTTGCTCGCGAAATTCGCGATGATAAGCGCGTTATTGCTCGGAATGCTCATTGGATCGCATTTGTTCCCTATGCAGCGCGTTATCCATTTGAAATTCATGTTGCACCACTACAGCCTGTTGCAGACTTGGCCTCACTGACATCAGAACAAAGTGACGCATTCCCTGAGGTTGCACTTGAAGTCATGAAACGCTTAGACGGAGTATTTGGAATTGAGATGGCGTACATTGCTGCTTGGCACCAAGCACCGGTGCGCGTGGGCCGTGATTTATTGCGCCTTCATTGGCAAATAACAAGTGTGCGACGCGCTCCTGGAAAATTGAAATATCTAGCTGGTTCAGAATCTGCAATGGGTGCCTTTATTATGGATATGCGCCCAGAGCAATCCGCCGGTCAATTACGTGATGTGAAGTTATAAAAGTGCGAGTATTAGTTACAGGTGGCGCAGGTTATATTGGTTCAACCGCTGTAGATATTCTTATATCGCAAGGCTATGAAGTCAGTGTTTTTGATGATTGCAGCACAGGCCATGCCGTTAATGTTGCTACCGGAGTCACTTTTGTTAAGGGCTCGTTACTCAATCGCAGTGAAATAGCAGAAGCCCTCAAGGGTTGTGATGCAGTTATGCACTTTGCAGGTAAATCACTCGTTGGCGAATCAGTTGAAAAACCTGAACTCTATTGGAGCGTCAACGTAGGTGGTACCCGAAACTTATTAGATGAGATGCGCGCCGCCAAAATTTCGAAACTGATCTTTTCTTCATCTGCTGCAACCTATGGTGAGCCAGAAGTATTACCAATACTTGAAACTGCTTCAAATAGACCCACGAATGCTTACGGTGCATCTAAGTTAGCTGTCGATGCAATGATTACAGATGAGGCTAGAGGTCATGGATTATCTGCTGCATCACTTCGCTATTTCAATGTAGCGGGTGCGCATAAGTCTTCTCGGGGTTGGCTAACAGAGCGCCATAATCCTGAAACTCACCTGATTCCAAATGTTTTACGTAGTTCTTCAGAAAATCCTGTAAAGATATTTGGTGGCGATTGGCCAACAAAAGATGGCACATGCGTTCGTGACTATGTGCACGTTGTAGACCTTATTGATGCACATATCAAAGCGCAAAATACTCTCGGAAATCCTGGTCATGAGATTTTCAATTTGGGTTCAGGCGGTGGCTATTCAGTTCGTGAAGTAATAGCGGCAGCATCGCAAGCAACTGGTTCTCAAATCCCATTTATTGATTCTCCGCGGCGCGCAGGAGATCCTGCTGTTCTCATCGCTGATATAACTAAAGCAAATCACGTTCTTCGATGGAAACCCACTAGAAATCTTGAAGCAATGGTTTCAGATACCCTCGCGTCTTTTGGATAATAAATGAGTTCCATTTCCTCAAACTTCGAAAAAGTGTTTGGCCACTCCCCTGATATTTGTGCAAGTGCACCTGGTCGAGTAAATCTCATTGGAGAACATATTGATTTTAGTGAAGGCTTTGTTCTTCCTTTTGCCATCAATGACTGCACCGATGTGGCTATCGCTAGAACTGATGAGAATGTAATAAAAATTGCTTCAGTCCAACGAAATAGTAAAATTATATCTGTGGCAATTTCTAATGTATCCCCTGCTCTCAAGGGTGATTGGGAGCGCTATGTACTTGGTGTTATCTGGTCACTTGGCATAAAGACTGGACTTGAAATCTTCATTGACGGGAAAGTTCCAGTTGGTGCTGGTCTCTCATCTTCTGCTGCCCTTGAAGCTAGTGTTGCAACTGCGCTGAATTCTCTCTTTTCTCTAGGGCACGACCTTCCAACACTTGCTCGCTTATGCCAAAAAGCCGAGAACGATTATGTTGGAATGCCATGCGGAATTATGGATCAATCTGTTTCCTTAATGGCAGAAAAAGGAAGCGCTCTACTGCTGGATTGCCGCGACCTCACAACAAAGAACATTTCATTCCATGTTGCAACTCATGGCCTTGAACTACTCATTATTGATACACAGGTACATCACGAATTAGTTGATGGGGGCTATGCCGAGCGACGCGCTTCGTGTGATTCTGTTGTTGCGAAGTTAAACATAGTCTCGATGCGTCATCTTTCTATGGACCAATTAGTCTCGAAAAGATCAGAGATTACAGAGACCGAATTCATTCGCGCCCACCATGCTGTCACTGAAATCAAAAGAGTTTTAGATGCAGTCATTGCACTTGAGAAGAGTGATTTTGTAGAACTAGGGAAGCTTATAAACGCTTCCCATATCTCGCTTCGAGATGATTACACAGTTTCCTGCCCAGAATTAGATTGCGCAGTAGATGCCTCACTTGCTGCAGGAGCGCTGGGTGCACGTATGGTCGGTGGAGGTTTTGGTGGAAGTGCAATTGCACTAGTAAGAGCTGAGAATGTAGAGAAAACAAAATTAGCTATTGAAAAAGCATTCAAAGAAAATAGCTATAAAGCGCCACGATTTTTTACTTCGCTACCTAGTCAAGGTGCAAGAATTCACTAACTAAGCAACAGGTGTTACAGAAATAATTTCAACGCCACCAATAGAACCCAAAACTTCGAGTAAATCAGTTGGATCACTTCCTGGAATCGCAACGGTGATGTCGTCATACCCGCGACCATCTTCGGACTTCATCACTACGAGCCCACGGATATCTCCACCCGCAGCACCAATTGCTGAAGCAATTGTGCCAAGGGAGCCGGGACGATCAGGTAGTGCGATCTTGAGTCGAAAGAGTGCCATAGGTAAAACCTTACCTGCTTCCTATTTCAATTGTGTTAGGCCAATCAGCTAGATGGCGTAGATCCCAAAGTAACTTTAAAACTCTTCTGCCCACCTGTAGGTAGATCGACAAGAACCGTGACCACGGCTCCTGGTGCATACGAACGGATTCGCACAATGGCACTTACTTGATCATTAGTTTTCACGCCATCAATAGAGCGAATAACTGAGCCAGCAGGAATGCCTGCCTTCTCTGCACCTTCACCTGGAACTAGTTTGAGAATCTTTGCACCAACACCTGTATATGTTGCATCAAGATTTACTCCTAATACTGGTCGTGTTGATTTTCCTGTTGCGATTATTTCATCGATAACGCGCTTTGCTTCATTGATTGGAATGGAGAAACCCAGTCCAATACTGCCTGTTGTTCCACCACTGGAAAGCGTTGCTATTGCAGAGTTCACGCCGATGATTCGCCCAAATGAATCTACTAATGCTCCACCTGAATTACCCGGGTTGATTGCTGCATCTGTTTGAATAGCATCAACGTAGGATTCTGCTCCAACTGAACCTGTTGTAACAGGGCGATTGAGTGCAGAGATAATTCCGCTCGTAACAGTACTTGCAAGGCCAAGTGGTGAACCAATAGCAATAACAGGATCGCCGACGCTTACCTTGGAGGAATCGCCTATTGCAATTATCGGAAGATTTCCACGCTGCACTTGAATTACTGCAAGATCATAATTTGCATCTCGTCCAACAATTTTGGCGTCGATGATATCGCCATTGAGTAATTCAACTGAAATCTTGCCTGATGTTGCTGCTGCCTCAACGACGTGATTATTTGTAATGATGTAACTAGATGTTGCACTGGTCTGATATATCGAGCCAGAACCAGTTCCGCTACCCGAAGTGGCTGTGACTTGAATGGAAACTACTGAAGGTGTAACTGCTGCAGCAACACTCTTTGCATCGAGTCCACCAGAACTAAGATCTACTAATGTTCGAGTTTTTGAACAGGTGCCATCTTTTGATAAATAAAGTGCCTGCGTACGATTATCCACGCAGGCTTTGAGAGATAGGGAACTATTTGTTGCGGCGGTTGCAATCCCACCAACCACAGTTGCGCCTAGTAAGAATCCAACGCCAACTTTTGTAAATGTATTTCTCACGCAAGCACTACCCAATTTCCCTGGATTACCACTTTGACCTTAGGGAGTGGCATATTTGCAGGACCGACTATAACTTTTGCTCCATCAAGTGGATCAAATGTTGCGCCGTGACATGGGCAAACCAGTTTTTTATCTGCCGGTGTGTAATTAACCGCGCAGCCTTGATGTGTGCACGTTCTTGAATATGCAAAGACACCTTTTTTAGTTCTAAAGAGCATTGCTTGCTCACCTGATGCAAGGGCAAAAGGATAATTTCCTCCGACAGGAAGGCTCGCAAGTTTGACTAACTTCTTTCCAGCACTTGCTGCGGTTGACGATGTAGCCGCCGTTGCTGAAGACGGGAATAGCTTTCCGGCTCCACTAGCAAGTACAGCGAGTGCGCCAACAGTTCCAACTCTCATGAATCCGCGTCGGTTTATAGAAAATTTCACTTTAGTTCGTCCTCCTGTTAGGTAAAGAAAATAAGTAAGCCATAAAACTGCATACACTGAATCACTTGCCAAGAAATATGGTTTCACATGGAAACTACTTGCGAGCCAAAGGCCAACTGACATTGCAAAACCACCAAAGGCAGCAGATGTTGGTGCAATCCATAAAAGCGTTGCGATTCCAATTGCAAACTCACTGAGAAGTACAATTATTCCAACATATTGTGAATGCTCAATCAACTTATTGAATATAAATCCCACGGGAGATTGCGATGCATAGCCAGTAAGTTGTGAACCTATAAATGTCGATGATCCGCGAGTAAGAAATCCTGGATCACTTGCCTTATCCCACCCTGCGTATATCCAAGTTATGCCAAGCCATAGGCGAATCACTCGAATGTAGATTGCTTGGCTTCGCCACGAACCCATTGTTTTTTTCAGTGATAATTGCAATGAACTCATGCGTAGATACTAAATCTTTTGGCTGAGAAGTTCCTGTCTAGTGACTGGGAAGTGCCTTATATGGCTCCCTGACTTGGATTCGAACCAAGAACCTGCCGGTTAACAGCCGGCTGCTCTGCCATTGAGCTATCAGGGAATAGTGCATGTGTCCTGCGAACGCACACTCTAGCGCACGAGTGGCGTTGGGTCGAAATCAGCTACAAGCCACCCAGGGCAACTTCATGGAGTGTTCGTCGGGCACTTTCTAGCGCTACTAATGAGGCGAAAGCGGCATTGTATTCAATCTCATTTTCAACGGGATTGAGTCGCTGAAGGCTCGATTTCAATTCTGCGATTGCGCGAGAGATCGCGACTTCACGCAATCGAGCAACAATACTTGCAACATAATGATCTGGAACTTTTCCATCGGAACGAATCGGCTCTACTGCTAATTCTGTATAAAGCGCTTTCATATTTTCATTCTCAATGAGATCAATTGTCAACGCTGAATCAGGTGCCTTTATATCAATGAGTGTGCGCATCTCACGATATGCAGGATGAGTAAATCCAGTTGCTTCAATCTCTTTCCATAAAATACTAGAAGCGCCAAATAATGAAGGTTCTTGAATTCTTGTTTTGAGAACTTCTCGCTCCAAAATAAGTCGTGCCTCATTTGGATCTGGTCGCCATGCATTATCGGCAGGAGCGTCTGTGTGTTCGACTGTGTTTGTTGCCGGACGATTCCTTGCACCTTGCGCAACAGCAGATGAAACGATTTCGACTTCAACACCGAGCCAACCTGCAAGTAAGCGGGTGTATTCAGGACGCAATGATTTGTCGCGAATTTGAGCAACGAGTGGGGCTGTTGCATTGAGTGCATTGATACGCCCTTCAGCAGTATCTAATTTGTGATGCTTGAGCTCTGCACGAATTGCGAATTCAAAAAGTGGAACTCGACGTGCAATCAAATCACGCAGCGCTAAATCACCCTTTTCTTGACGGAGTTCGCATGGATCAAGTCCATCAGGCTCCACTGCTACGAAGGTTTGGGTCACAAATTTTTGATCTTCACCGAATGCACGAAGGGCAGCTTTTTGTCCCGCTGCATCACCATCGAAAGTAAAAATAACTTCTCCGCGGAAAGAATCATCATCCATAAGTAATCTGCGCAAGATTCGAATATGGTCGGCTCCAAATGCAGTTCCGCATGTTGCAACAGCCGTTGTTATTCCTGCCAAATGAGCGGCCATCACATCTGTGTAACCTTCAACGATTACTGCCTGGCGCTTCTTTGCAATCTCTTTCTTCGCAACATCTAAACCGTAGAGAACTTGGCTCTTCTTATAAATCGGAGTCTCTGAAGTGTTGAGATACTTTGGCCCTTGATCTTCTTCATCAGAGGCTAATTTGCGAGCACCAAATCCAACAACATCTCCTGAGATATCTCGAATAGGCCACATCAAACGGTTACGGAATTTATCGATAGGTCCGCGTTGGCCCATCTTTGAAAGGCCACCTACTTCTAATTCTTCAATCGTGTAACCAAATTCGCGCAAATGTTTCGTAAGTCCATCCCATTCATCTGGTGCGTATCCCACACCAAATTGTTGGCAAGCAGCTTTATCAAAGCCACGCTTCGTCAAAAGTTCGCGACCGTGCGCCGCTCCTGGTGAAGTGTTGAGTTGTTCTTGATAAAACTTTGCAGCCTCTGCGTGTGCAGAAATGAGTCGTGATCTCTGTCCAGCGGGAGCTGAAACTCCACTTGATCCCTCTTCATAACGAAGTGCGTAACCAATGCGATCTGCTAATCGCTCAACAGTTTCAGAGAAGGAAAGGTGATCAATTTTCATAAGGAATGCAATGACATCACCACCAGTTTGGCAACCGAAACAATGAAAATAACCTTTGCTTGGCGTTACGTGAAAAGATGGAGACTTTTCATCGTGGAAGGGACATAAACCTTTTTTCTGTCCCCCACCGGCGCTCTTGAGTTGAACATAATCACCAACAACTTCATCAATTGGCGCGCGCTCGCGGATGTATGCAACATCTTCATCCTTGATACGCCCACTCATGAGTGCACCTTATCTAGTAGCAAGCAGGCGTGCATGTAAGGCGTAAGCGCCTGGGTCGGTAAGGGCTGCGATTTGATCGATGACTACGCGCAATCGAGCTGGATCATCCTTTGCTTCATCCCATGGCTTCCTAAAGAAGGAATCAAGTTCATGTGGCGCATTGGCATAGAGCATCTCTACTAATTCGATAATGATTACTTGCTGTTTGGCATAACGTTCTTGCGAATGTGCAGCGTTGATGAGGTAATGACCTGCAACTGCTTTGAGGAAATCTACTTCAATTATTTGCTCATGTGGTACTTCTAGATTTGCTCCATAGCGTGAAAGTTTCCCAGTCCCATGAATCTCGCGAGTCTGCATCTCAGCAGCGAGAACAAATCGACCTATCAATTGGCTTGTTGAATCTTTCAATCGAGCAAGGCTGCGATGACTTCCATCGTAATAATGCGGCCAAGCAGATAGCGCCGATAAGCGATCGAGTGCTTCACGCGCCTCTTGCTCCGTTGCAGAGCTTCCATATTGTTCAACCATTACTTTATGAAGCGTTGGCAAATCATCTCGGAAATTCTTCACGCTAACCTGATTGGCAAATATTGCATCTTCTAGATCGTGTACTGAATATGCACAATCATCTGACCAATCCATAATTTGGGCTTCAATACATTTTTTATCAACTGGAGCGCCTTTGCGCATCCAAGTAAAAATCTCTAGATCATCGTCATACACACCAAACTTGCGAGGATTTTGCGAACTCGGCCAAGGGTATTTAGTTGCAGCGTCGAGTGATGCTCGAGTTAGGTTTAGGCCAACACTTTTTCCTTGTGCATCAACTGTTTTTGCTTCTAGACGAATGAGCAGTCGAAGTGATTGTGCATTGCCTTCAAAGCCACCACAATCTTTAGCAACAATCGCTAATGCTTCCTCTCCATTATGACCAAAAGGTGGGTGACCTAAATCGTGTGCAAGGCAAGCGGTATCTTGTAAATCTGGATCAGCGCCAAGTGATTCACCTAGTTCGCGACCAATCTGCGCGCATTCAAGTGAGTGCGATAAACGAGTGCGTTGAAAATCATTTTCCCAAGGAACAGCAACTTGAGTTTTTGCGGCTAATCGACGAAGAGCTGCAGAATGAATAACTCGTGCGCGATCGCGCATGAATTCAGTACGTCCAACACGCTTTGCAGGCTCGTCTAGAAAGCGCTCTTTATCGCTCTCCGAATAATTTCCTGCATTCATCATTGCAATACCTTAGTGACAATATCGGCATTCGGTAAATGATCACTTACTTGAATTCCTCGACGCCCCACTGTTATGTAGACGATGTAAGCGCCTGCTTCACGTAATAAGTATTTATATGATGATTTTGCTAGTGAATTAGGCCCACTGCTAACAGGTGAACATGTACTAATAACGCCTTCGTCATTAGCCATCACCATTGCCCTGGCGCAATGATAAGGATCAGTCACAATAATTACGTCACTGACCATCTTCTTTTTCATAACTTCTACATATGCTTTTGTGCTTGTCAATGTATCTCGACCAACTTCTACTGCGATAATTTTCTTAGATGAGATTCCATTGGTACGTAGCCATCTTTTTCCTGATGCAGCCTCCGTTGTGCGATCCCCTGGTGCTCCTGCACCAACAGTGATAATCGTTGGCGCGTATCCAAGATCAAAAATTCTCTTCGCCTCTTCTAAACGTGATTCAAGTGCTTCACCTGGACGGCCATCAAGTTGCGCCGTGCCTAAAACAACAATGACATCAGCATTTCGAACAATGGGATTATGCGCACTTTGGTAAACCTTATAGACACCATATGAAGGCAGAATCAATGCAATAAGAATCATCGATGTAATCAGGCGACGAATCCAGCGAAATAAAAACATTAGCTACCCGCCCGAAAATGCATCTTCTAATTCAATGGAAACCATCTCATCAGGGTCGTTGAGCCAACCATCTGGAAGCGTTGGCGGACGACCATGACTTGTGCGACCACGTGGTTTTTCACCAACTTCAATTGGGTATGGCTGATCGATGAGTTGATCAAGCAAGGCGCGCATTTCAGTAAGTGTTGAAACCATTCCAAATTGCCTGCGCAATTCACTATGTACGCGAAATCCCTTGAGATACCAGGCCATATGTTTGCGCAGGTCGCGCATTCCACGATCTTCTGATTCGAAATATTCAACAATGAGCTGGGCATGACGAAACATAATTTCTCGAACTTCAAAAAGAGTTGGCGTAATACGCTTTTCTTGCCCTGCAAAGGCTGCAACTAAATCAGTAAATAACCACGGGCGCCCCAAACAACCGCGTCCAACTACGACTCCAGCGCAGCCTGTTTCCTTCACCATTGCAACGCCGTCGGCACCGCTCCAAATATCACCGTTACCAAGTACTGGGACTCCAGTGGGTGCTAAATGTTGAACTAATTGAGTAATTGCAGACCAATCAGATTTTCCTTCATACATCTGCTCAGCTGTACGCGCATGTAGCGCAACCCACGCAACGCCAATATCGGCAGCAGACTTTGCTGCTTCCAAAAATGTGTGATGGTCAGTATCGATTCCAATTCGCATCTTTACAGTTACTGGAATTCCGAAAGGTTTTGCTGCTTCAACTGCCGCGCCGACAATTGCACTAAATAATTTTCTTTTATAGGGAAGGGCCGCTCCCCCGCCTTTGCGAGTTACTTTTGGAACAGGACAACCAAAATTCATATCAATGTGATCTGCAAGATTTTCTTTACCGATCATTGTTACTGCAGCGCGCATAGTGTGTGGATCCACGCTATATAACTGCACGGAACGTGGACGCTCACCTGGGCCTGGAACGATCATACGTAGCGTTTCAGGGCGACGTTCAATGAGTGCGCGCGCTGTCACCATCTCGGAAACAAATAAACCTGCACCTTGTTCACGACAGAGTGTTCGAAATGGAGCATTAGTTATTCCAGCCATCGGTGCGAGAACTACTGATGGATCTATGAAGTGATCACCACTTGCCAGTGGTAAACGAAGTGGTTCTAGCAGCCGAGGAGTCGCGGCGCTAGCCATGCTTCAACCTGATCGAGTGCAATACGTTCCTGTGCCATCGTGTCACGATCACGAATTGTCACAGCGCGATCTTCGAGGGTATCGAAATCTATCGTGATGCAATATGGAGTTCCGATTTCATCTTGGCGACGATAGCGACGTCCGATTGCTCCTGCATCATCGAAATCGATATTCCAATTCTTTCGAAGTTGTGTTGCAAGATCGCGAGCCATCGGTGAGAGATCTGCATTACGAGATAGTGGCAATACAGCAACCTTGATTGGCGCAAGGCGGTGATCGAGCTTGAGTACAACTCGCTTCTCCATCTCGCCCTTGCTATTTGGTGCTTCATCTTCTGTATATGCATCCATCAAAAATGTCAGCGCACATCGATCAACACCTGCGGCAGGTTCAATCACGAATGGAGTCCAGCGTTCACCCTTTTCTTGATCAAAATAAGATAAATCTTTACCTGATGCAGAAGAGTGTGCTTTGAGATCAAAGTCAGTGCGGTTTGCAATACCTTCAAGCTCGCCCCATTCAGTACCCGCAAATTCAAACTTATATTCAATATCTGCAGTGCGCTTTGAATAGTGCGACAACTTCTCTTTTGGATGATCAAAGATACGAAGGCGCTCAGGGTTGATACCTAAATCTTTATACCAAGCAAGACGAGTATCAATCCAGTATTGGTGCCAATCCTCATCAGTTCCTGGAACAACGAAGAATTCCATCTCCATCTGCTCGAATTCACGAGTACGGAAAATGAAGTTTCCTGGCGTAATTTCATTGCGGAATGATTTTCCAATTTGGCCGATACCAAAAGGTGGCTTCTTTCGAGATGTTGTCATTACTTGATCAAAGTTGATAAAAATTCCTTGTGCAGTCTCTGGACGCAAATAAGCAAGACCAGATTCATCTTCTACTGGCCCAAGATATGTTTTTAGCAAACCACTAAATTGTTTTGGAGTTGTGAACTGGCCCTTATTTCCACATGCTGGGCAATTGATATCAGTAAGTGATTCTGGCTTCTTCTTATGCTTTGCTTCATATGCTTCTTCTAAATGATCTGCGCGGTATCGCTTATGACAGGCAGTGCACTCGGTAAGTGGATCACTAAATGTTGCAACGTGTCCTGATGCTTCCCACACTTCGCGCGCTAAGATCACACATGAATCAAGCCCGACAATATCTTCGCGTCCCATAACCATGGCTTTCCACCATTGGCGCTTTACATTGTTCTTGAGTTCTACTCCAAGTGGGCCGTAATCCCACGATGCACGTAATCCGCCATAAATTTCAGATGAGGGAAATACAAATCCTCGACGCTTTGCGAGTCCAACAATATTTTCTAAACGGTCCGTTGCCACAATAATCTCCATCCGGCTGGCTGTCGGCGAAGAGCAACTGGTGTTACTCCCGTGGCATAAGTTTACTCGTACGCACCGGCTTCATCGATCGCACGTGCCAGTACGGGAATTGCTTCTAACTTCGCGCGAGTGCTGCTGAGTGCGCGGCGATACGAACCAACGTTTTCCCATTGGGTTGTCAGTGCCCACAACTCTGGTTCATCGAGATTTTGTCCGATGAAAGCGCTAATAAAACCGGGTGCGCCAGACAAGACCTCCTTGGCTTGCTCAAGTTCGGCCCTAAATTGGGTCGCCTCACCCAAAGGAATGGAGAATCTGGCAATTGCGAACATAGGTTGAGCGTATCGGCTCGATTTTGGAAATGATAATCATTTCCATTTTGTGATACTCTCCCGACATGACAATAGCCATCATCCTTGCCGCCCTAACTGCCATCTCAACTCTTGCAGGAGGCGCACTCGCACTAAAAGCGAAGAATCGCCTTCACCTAGTTCTCGGTTTATCTGCCGGCCTTCTCCTTGGCCTTGTTGCATTTGATCTTCTTCCTGAGGTCTTTGAGTTAGGAACCCAAGAGTTTCTCCATGCACCAGTTGTCTCTATCGCGCTGATTGCTGGCTTTCTGCTTTTACATTTCTATGAACGTATTTTTGGTTCACATGAGCCAGCTGGCTCACAATACAGTCACGACCACGAGCACTCACATAACTTCACTGGTGCTTTTGGTGCAATTGCAATGGGTGGCCATGTGTTTCTCGATGGCTTGGCACTTGGTGTTGCCTTCAAGGTCAGCTCTGACTTAGGTCTTGCAGTCTTTATTGCTCTTCTTGTTCACGCATTCAGTGATGGTCTCAACACCGTTTCCTTCTTGATCAAATCTGGATTGTGGGGAAAGAAGAGTATTGGCTTGCTTGGTGTTGATGCATTAGCTCGCATTTCTGGAGCGGTACTTGGTAGCACACTTGTTTTAAGTGATGACTTAATCGCTGCCTATCTAGCGGCATTTTCTGGAATCGTCATTTACCTTGCAACTTCTCATATCCTGCCCGAAGCACATTCTCGTCACTCATCACGTTGGACCATGGTTGCGACGATTTCAGGTGTCTTGATTATGTGGGCTCTCGTGGCTTATCTACATTCAGGTGATGCACATGCGCATTCAACTGGCAAGGATGTTCACATGGAAGATGTCCACGATGAACATTCAGATGAGGATCACGCCCACACCGACAATGAATAAATCTGATCTAAAATTGATTGCAGTTCTTGAGCGAACTGGTGGCTTTGCCAGCGCTCAAGAACTTCATCAAATTCTGCGCAGAGAAGGCGATGGAATCGGTTTAACTACGGTGTATCGGGCATTGCAATCACTCGTTGATGACAAAATTGTTGATCTTCTGCGCCGTGAAGATGGGGAAGCTATTTATCGTCTTTGCGGTGATACTCACCATCATCACTTAGTGTGTAAAGGCTGCGGAAATACCGTGGAAATTGAAGGCGGTGCGATTGAAAAGTGGGCCAAGACTATGGCTGAAGAGTTTGGATTCCGCGAGGTTGGACACACAGCCGAGATCTTCGGAATCTGTTCAAAGTGTTAAATCATGGGCGACTACAGGGGTATCCCAACCTGCGCATGTCCTGCATGCGGCTCGCACCTATTGGAGATAACTGCTTCATTTAGTCCAGACACATATGAGATTGAAATGTACCTACTAGATAATGCCCGTTGTGCGATGTGCCAGGCTCAGCTAACCGCCCCGACTCCAACCGATTATCCAGCTGCTTAGGCTTTTCCGCTAACGCTTTCAATTCGGTAAGGCTACGCCTTACCGAATCTTCTATCTCGTTGTGAGTATTCCTCTATCGCTTTCCATAGAGTTTTACGTGTGACATCTGGCCATAAGACATCCATAAATACAAACTCTGCATAAACGCTTTGCCATGGCAAGAAATTACTTGTGCGCTGCTCTCCTGATGTTCTCAAGAACAAGTCAACATCACTCATAGTGGGTGAATCTAAATACTTTTGGAAGGTCTTCTCGGTAATTGAATCTGCTTTTACTTTGCCACGTTTTACATCACGAGCAAGCTCTGCGGCTGCATCAATAATTTCTGATCGACCTCCATAGTTCACGCACATATTGAGCGTAAGAACTTTGTTCTTCTTCGTTAGTTCCTCAGCCTCTTCTAACTCAGTAATAACGCTGCCCCATAAACGCTTTGGTCGACCAACCCAACGGATACGCACTCCCATTTGATTCATCTCATCGCGACGGCGACGTAATACATCACGATTGAACCCCATCAAAAATTTCACTTCTTCTGGAGAGCGACGCCAGTTCTCTGTTGAGAATGCATATGCACTTATCTCTTTTACGCCAAATTCAATTGCGCCTTGAACAACATCAAAGAGCGCTGCTTCTCCCGCTTCATGTCCTGCTGTGCGCGGTAGGCCACGCTCTTTCGCCCAGCGACCATTGCCATCCATAACAATTGCAACGTGATTTGGAATATTCATACTCGCTCCACCATGGGTAAAGATCGAAGTCCTCGCTCTAAGTGCCATTGTAAATAAGCAGCAATCAAACCACTAGCCTCGCGGCGATAACGTGCTTCACTATTTTGTGCAACATCCCAATCACTACTGAGTAGCGCACCCATCAACGTGAGTGTCTCTGGCGCAGGCGTTGCCGATGCTGATGGTCTGCAATCGTTACACACGGATCCCCCACCAACTAAAGAGAAGTAGCGATGCGGGCCAGGTGCTTCACAGCGAGAGCAAATAGTCATTGATGGCGCGTAACCACCAATGGCAAGAGAGCGAAGTAAGAATGCATCAAGGATGAGTAGCGGGTCGTATCTATTTTCAGAAAGTACTTTCAACCCGCCAACAACTAGTTGGAATTCTTGTAGAGCTGGTTCATGCTCTTGAGTAGTGAAGCGCTCTGCTGCTTCCATGATTGCTGCAGCAACTGTCCAGCGTTGATAATCATCGGTAAGTGCTTCGCCGTAATTCATGATTGCTTCTACTTGAGTAACAGTGTGAAAAGTTTTTCCAACGAAGAGCTGAATATCAACATGGCTACCGGGCTCTAGGCGTGCGCCAAATTTTGATTTAGTACGACGAACCCCCTTTGCAACACCACGAACTCGACCATGTTCGCGAGTGAGCATCGTGATGATGCGATCTGCTTCACCCAACTTTTGGGTGCGCAAAATAACTGCCTCATCCCGATACAAAGTCATACGGGCAAAGGTAGTGCCGAGCGTTAGCGAATTGCGCGATTTATCGCAGACACGACTGCTTTGAGTGATGCAGTCGTCGTATTTGGGTCGATTCCAACGCCCCAGAAAACTTCATCCTCGATTGAGCATTCAAGGTATGCAGCTGCGGATGCATCCCCACCAGCAGAGAGTGCGTGCTCGTAGTAATCAAGTACTCGAACATCGACTCCATAGTTCTGCAAAATATTGCAGAAGGCAGCAATTGGTCCATTGCCCTGTCCGGTGAGTTCATGTTTTTCACCGCGATCGAGAATCGAAACAGTGAGGTGAACATCTTCATTGAGAACAGATGTTTGTGACAAACCCTTCAATCTAAATCTGCCCCAAGGAGCAGAATCAGTTGGCAGGTATTCATCTTCAAATATTTCCCAAAGATCTTTACCTGTTACTTCTCCGCCTTCAGAATCTGTCTTCGCCTGAACAACGCGACTAAATTCAATTTGATGGCGACGTGGAAGATCTAAATGGTGTCCATTCTTCATTAGGTAGGCAACGCCACCCTTGCCAGATTGAGAGTTCACGCGAATAACAGCCTCATATGTTCGACCAATATCTTTTGGATCAATTGGAAGATATGGAACTGCCCATGTGAAATCTTCTACCGCTTTGCCTGCTGCTTTTGCATCCGCTGCGAGGTAATCAAATCCCTTTTTGATTGCATCTTGGTGTGAACCAGAAAATGCAGTAAACACCAGGTCGCCACCGTATGGATGGCGCTCTGGTACGCGTAATTGATTTGCATATTCAACAGTTCTGCGAATCTCATCGATATTTGAGAAATCAATCATTGGATCAATTCCATGGCTCATCAAATTCATACCGAGTGTTACTAAGCAAACATTGCCTGTGCGCTCACCATTGCCAAAGAGAGTTCCTTCGATGCGATCAGCCCCTGCTAAATAACCAAGTTCTGCAGCAGCAACACCTGTACCGCGATCGTTATGTGGATGCAATGAAATGATGACGCTCTCACGATCATTTAGATTGCGAGACATCCATTCGATTGAATCTGCATACACATTTGGAGTTGCCATCTCGACAGTTGCTGGAAGATTTATAATTGTCTTCCACTCTGGTGTTGGCTTCCAGATTGCATTGACAGCGTTACAGACTTCTACGGCGTATTCGAGCTCAGTGCCTGTATATGACTCTGGTGAGTATTCAAATGAAATTTTTGTCTCTGGCACAGTTGCTACAAGATCTAAACAAAGTTGCGCGCCATCGGTTGCAATTTTTTTGATTCCCTCTTTATCTTGGCCAAATACAACACGACGCTGCAGTGTAGATGTGGAGTTATAAAGGTGAACGATTACCTGCTTTGCTCCCTTGATTGATTCATACGTACGACGAATCAGTGGATCGCGTGCCTGGGTTAGAACTTGAATAATGACATCATCTGGAATCAAGTTCTCTTCAATAATTTTGCGCACAAAATCAAAATCGGTCTGGCTTGCACTGGGAAAGCCAACTTCAATCTCTTTGTAACCCATAGCCACTAACAGCTTGAACATCTCTAGTTTGCGAGGTGTATCCATTGGGTCAATAAGAGCCTGGTTTCCATCTCGAAGATCAACGGAACACCACTGAGGTGCTTTGGTCATGCGCTTTGTTGGCCACGTGCGATCAACTAGATCAACTGGAATATATGAGGAATAGCGATGTGCCTTCATCACAGAAGGCTTTTGTTTCGGGAAATTCATTTTCTTTAGCTCCTAAATGTTTGGTTGGCCGGATGTGTTAACCGGCAACACCAAACTCCGCAGCGAGGAGACCGGTTGTTAGGCCTCGCTACGGCGGATAAGGAGTAGTCCGCGGAGCTTCATAAGGTTCAAAGAGTAGCGCGAAGGGCGCTACTGAATCAAGGTGGAGGCAAATATCTGCCATGCGAGAGCAGATTTAGCGATAAGTGAGAGCGTTATATATGTCTTCTCCCCGCGCAGATACTGCGACCACTTTCCAACTTTCTTGTATTGAAGATATTGAACGATTGCAAAAGTATTGAAGAGGACAAAGATGGAGATAACTACTCCATAGACAAATGCTGGTGCTTTTGTATCTCCTGGGCCACCGATTGCAAATACATAAAAGAGAAGTGAAAGCCAAGGAACTATGCCTGCGATGCAGCCAAAAATAAATGGCAACCAACCACCATTGCCTGGCTCTTCATATTTTTCTTGTAGCCATCCAAAGAGAATCATTGAAGCATTAACACCAAAAATCGAAATAATTGCTGCAACATCAGAAACACCACAAATTTGGGCAATCAAAACAATCATCACTGATGAACTAATTGAATATTCAACCCAGCGGAAATAATTACGATTCGATGCAAGGCCTGCACTATATCGAGAGAAAAATGCTGGACTAGCTACTAGAAAATGAAAGAAGGCAGAGAGCCCAAGGAAGATTGCAACGACGAGACCAATAGGAGTATCAAGTAATGTGATTGGCTCTGCAAAAGTACTTCCTGGAGGCCCTGCCATATAACGAGCAACAATAGGAAGTGTGAAATCATTTGCTAGTACTAGAACCACAACCATTTGAGCTAGGTGAAAAAACCCAGCAATAAGGTTGTAGTTGCGAATACTTCCGGCGTTGGTCTCTTTAGTCATGAAAAAAGGTTACTGCAGGATTGATTACAAAACAGGTAAGTAGCGATCCAATTCGTAAGCGCTTACTTGGCGGCGATAGTCCTGCCATTCAGCACGCTTATTTCGCAACACAAATTCGAATACATGCTCACCCAGTGTCTCGCGAACAAGGGTGCTCTTCTCCATCGCGGCAATTGCCTCATCAAGATTAGCTGGCAATGAATCTGGTTCGGAATTGTTAGTGAGTTCATATTGACCCTCTACTCCTGCAAGACCAGCAGCCAACATCACGGCGTAGGCAAGGTATGGATTGCATGCAGAATCAGGTGAGCGAAATTCAATACGTGTTGAGTTTTCTTTCTTTGGTTTATACATCGGAACGCGAACAAGTGCGCCTCTATCACTTGGACCCCAGTTCACAAATGCAGGTGCTTCGCCCCCGCCATGTAAACGCTTATACGAATTCACCCACTGATTAGTAATCGCAGTAATTTCTGGTGCGTGCTTCAAGATGCCTGCAATAAATGAGCGCCCTGTCGCTGAAAGATTGAACTCCGCACTCGGATCATAAAATGCATTCTCTTCACCTTTGAATAATGAGACGTGAGTATGCATTCCACTTCCAGGGTGTTCTGTAAATGGCTTGGGCATAAAGGATGCGTAGAAGCCTTGCTCTAGCGCAACTTCTTTGATGACATGTCTAAAAGTCATGATGTTATCGGCGGTACTCAGTGCATCTGCATAACGCAAATCAATTTCTTGTTGTCCAGGTGCACCTTCATGATGACTAAATTCAACGCTAATACCCATGGCTTCAAGCATCGTGATTGCCTGACGGCGGAAATCATGACCTACAACCGCTGGTGTGTGATCGAAATATCCACCCTGATCTACAGGAACGGGTGCTTTTCCAATTTCAGGTTTTTCATTGAATAAGAAAAATTCAATCTCTGGGTGTGTGTAACAGGTGTAACCCATCTCCGCAGCTTTATTGAGAGTACGACGCAATACATTGCGTGGATCAGATGGTGATGGCGAGCCATCTGGCATAGTGATATCGCAGAACATGCGCGCAGCCCCTGGTGCTTCAGTGCGCCAAGGCAAGATTGAAAAAGATGTTGGATCTGGTTTTGCCAACATATCTGATTCAGTTATTCGAGCAAAGCCCTCAATCGCAGAGCCATCAAATCCGATTCCTTCGCTAAATGCACTCTGGAGTTCTGCCGGTGCAATCGCTACTGATTTGAGAAAACCAAGAACATCGGTAAACCACAATCGCACAAATCGAATATTGCGCTCTTCTAATGTGCGCAGGACGAAATCTTCTTGCTTGCTCATATGTTCTGAATCATTTGGGGACATGAAGGGCATTGTGCCAATGCCTCGTTACGACTGTGTTACGAAAAGCGGGCCTACTCTTCGCTCCAGCGTGAAGTCATAGGCAAACGGCGATCTTTTCCAAATGCTCGAGCGCTCACTTTGGCTCCTGGTGGGTACTGGCGCCTCTTATATTCAGCCTTATCAACTAAGCCAATAATGCGAGTAACAAGGGCACTATCAAAACCTGCTGCAAGTAGTGAATCAAAACCTTCGTCTCCATCGACATAACGCATTAAAACCTTGTCGAGTAATTCGTAATCTGGCAATGAATCAGAATCTTTTTGATCTGGCCGAAGTTCAGCGCTTGGCTCTTTAGTAATGGAGCGCACTGGAATAGGTGCAACTCCGCCAGCCGCAATCGCTTGTGCATTGCGCCATCGTGCAAGTGCCCATACATCTGTTTTATAAATATCCTTGATTGGGGCATAGCCGCCAACAGCATCACCGTAGAGAGTTGAATATCCAACTGCGAGCTCACTCTTATTTCCAGTGGCTAAAACTAAGTGACCCTCTTGATTTGAAATGCCCATAAGCGTCGTACCACGCACGCGGGCTTGCAGATTTTCCTCCGCTAAACCTTTGAGCGTCAGATTGGCCATATAAGAATCAACCATCGGTGATATTGCAACAGTGCGGAAATGAATACCCGTATTTGCCGCAAACTCTTTGGCATCATCTATGGAGTGATCGGATGAATATTTACTTGGCATCGCAACACCATTGATGCGCTTTGCTCCCAAGGCATCTACTGCAATTGCTGCAACAAGTGCTGAATCAATGCCGCCTGAAAGTCCCAGTACAACAGAGCGGAATCCATTCTTTTCAATGTAGTCGCGCAAACCAAGAACTAGCACTTTCCACATTTGTTCGACTTCTGAAATCTCTGGTGCGATAAGGCCGGCGATAGGCGATGCAATAACCGCTTCATCTTCACTAATAGTTACATCTGGCTTGCTAGTAGCACCCTTGGCTTCAATATCGAGAACTAATAATTGGTCATCGAATTGAGCAGCGCGGGCAAGTAATTTTCCGTTTGCATCGACAACGATGGTGTCGCCATCGAAGACAAGATCATCTTGTCCGCCCGTCATATTTACATATGCAAATGGAGCGCCAACCTCTTTAGCGCGCTTTTGCACTAGAGATAGTCGGACTCCATCTTTCTTTCGTTCAAAGGGAGAGCCATTGGGAACAAGAACTAATCCAGGGGTGCGTTTAGCTAAGTCGGCAAGCATCCCGGCCTCTTGCCAAATATCTTCACAAATTGCAAAACCAATATCGATTCCATGGACCCGGGCAACCAATGTTCCTTCACCGGAAACAAAATTTCGGTATTCATCAAAGACGCCATAGTTAGGTAAGTGGCGCTTTGCATAACGGGCTTTTATTTGCCCGCCATGTATCAAGGCAATGGCATTTTGAGGGGCGCCATTATTTCGATCCAGATAGCCAACAACGCCAACTAAGTCGCCACATCCATCGGATTCAATATCTTTGGCAAGTTGTTCAACGGCCTTGATGCTGGCGCTTTGAAATGATGGCCTCGTCGCTAAATCTTCAACAGGATATCCAGTAAGGATCATTTCTGGAAAAACTATGACATGTGCGCCAGCTTTTTTACCCTCTTTGAGGTTGGCGCGAATGAGCGCGCTATTGCCCGCGAGATCGCCCACAGTGGGGTTGATCTGCGCCAGCGCTACACGCAACTTCATATTTCAAGTGTAACGGGGGTACCCTTGGCGACGTACCTACATAACTCCCGGGGACTTCACTTCGAAGCTTCGAGGCCGAAAGGACATTATGGAATCCCTCTATGGCGGAGCCACGCATCGCCGCGTCACCATCCTTGATCTCGCTGCAGCAAAAAAACGTAGCGAAAAGTGGGCGATGCTCACTTCCTATGAATCCATGACTGCGCAAATATTTGATGAGGCAGGAATTCCAGTACTCCTCGTTGGAGATAGCGCGGGAAATAATTTCCTTGGCGGGGAAAATACAATCGCCGTCACTGTCGATGAACTAATTCCCCTAACTCGCGCCGTGGTTCGTGGTTCAAAGAGGGCCCTTGTAATTGCAGACCTTCCCTTCGGTTCATATGAATCATCGCCCGAACAAGCACTTGCAACATCAACTCGCTTTTTCAAAGAGTCTGGTGCGATGGGCGTAAAGCTAGAAGGTGCTCACATCGTTACCGTTGAAAAATTAGTCGCAAGTGGAATTCCAGTGATGGGCCACCTCGGCCTGACGCCTCAAGCCCTCCATCAATTAGGTGGATATCGCGTTCAGGGTCGCGCCGATGGAGATTCGATTCTTGAGGCTGCATTGGCCCTTGAAAAAGCAGGGGCATTTGCCATCGTTCTCGAACTCATCCCAAGTGAATTAGCCCAGAAAATTACTGGCGCACTATCCATTCCAACGATTGGAATTGGGGCTGGAAATAGTTGCGATGCGCAGGTATTGGTATGGACAGATTTGATGGGTATTACTCAGAATCCCCCTAAACTTGCAAAGGCATATCGAAATTTGCGGGTAGAAATGCTTGCAGCAGTCACTGAATATGCAGACGATGTCCGAAGTGGCACATTTCCCGGAGACGAGCAGACTTTTCATTGAAAAAGTTCACCATTGACCTAGCGCCACTGCGAAAATCTCGAGATTTTCGAAATCTTTGGTCATCTGGGCTCATCACCAACTTAGGTTCGATGATTACCTACGTTGCAGTTCCATTTCAGATCAAAGAGATGACCAATTCGTATCTAGCTGTAGGCATCAGTGGCCTTGTTGAAATCCTTCCACTCATTATTTTTGGTCTCTACGGTGGTGTATTAGCCGATGCTGTTGATCGAAAGAAGATGGTGTGGGTAACCGAGGCTCTCTCAATGATTCTGGTCTCCATTTTGCTCATCAATGCCCTCATGCCAAACCCAAACCTGCTACTTATTTACATCGTTATCGGACTATTCGCTGCAGTCAATGGATTGCAGCGACCAAGTGCTGATGCAGCACTACCCCAATTGGTGGACTATCGAGATTTGCCGGCAGCGAGTGCTCTCATGAGTCTGCGTTGGCAAGCAGGAGTCATCATTGGACCATCCATTGGTGGAATTCTTATTTCGACATATTCAATTCCTGTTGGTTACATGGTTGATCTATTTACATTTGTAGTTTCCCTTGCATTCTTGAGTCGAGTTCGAAATATCCCGCCTTCTCATGAGGCTAAAAAACCATCCCTGGTAGGCTTATTAGAGGGTGTGCGATATTCATATAATCGTAAAGATATTTTTGGAAGTTACCTGGTAGATCTCTCTGCAATGTTTTTTGCTATGCCAACAGCGCTCTTTCCATTCTGGGCAGACCAACTTGGGACACCATGGGCGCTAGGAATGTTGTATGCCGCCGGAACTGTCGGCTCAGTTCTAGTCACCTTGACTAGCGGTTGGACAAAACATTATCGCTATTACGGGCGGGCTATCGCAATCGCTGCCCTGGGATGGGGCGCTGCCATTTCCCTTGCCGGAATTTCACATTCACTCATCTTGGTCCTGATCTTTTTGGCATTGGCTGGGGCATCAGACATGGTCAGTGCACTCTTTCGAAGTGCGATGTGGAATCAATCGATCCCCGATGATTTTCGTGGACGTCTTGCCGGCATCGAATTACTTTCATATTCAATTGGTCCGATGGCTGGACAAATTCGCGCCGCATCAATGGCCTCTGCTACTAGCTTGACCTTCTCGGTAACTTTCGGTGGCATCATGTGCGTGGCTGCCGTCCTTATTTTGATGATTTTCTTACCCAAATTCCGAAAATTCGACGTTGAAACGAACGAATATGCCGTTACAAAACGAATTTTGCGGGAAAAAAATGAAAATTCGGGAAAATAACCAAATTATTTTTACTAACAAGTAAATATCTTCCGAAAATGCACAAAAAAAAATAAAAATAAATATGCGACACGCACTCAATTTTTTTGCTCACAATGGTGTCTTTTATTGCACTTTTGTGTCACGCTTATCCACGAACAGGTTTGGGTGACGGATCCGAACCATTCCGATAGGAGAAGTACGTGGCCGCAGCAAAAAAAGCAGCACCAAAGAAGCGTCGCAAGAAGGCAGCTGCTAAATCAGCAGCTCCAAAGCGTCGCAAGAAGGCAGCCGTAAAGGCAGCAGCTCCAAAGAAGCGTCGCAAGAAGGCAGCAGCTAAGAAGGCAGCTCCAAAGCGTCGCAAGAAGGCAGCAGCTAAGAAGGCAGCTCCAAAGCGCCGCCGCAAGAAGGCAGCAGCTAAGAAGGCAGCTCCAAAGCGTCGCAAGAAGAAGGCAGCAGCAGCAGCTGCTCCAAAGAAGCGCCGCCGCAAGAAGGCAGCAGCTAAGTAATATATTAAATAAAAAAGCCCGCCACTTTATGTGGCGGGCTTTTTTTATATCAATTTATTTTTCATCGATTGGATTTATCCGAAGACCCTCTTCCACTTTTTCAAAGATATTTGCAATGGCAATGTGATCTTGCATGGAGAGAAGATCAACAAATCTAGAACGAACACTTTCAACATGATCAGGGGCGGCAGCAACAATCGCTTTCCATCCCTTAGGTGTCATCACTGCAAAGTAACCTCTCTTATCGACAGGGCATGCCTCGCGTTTTACCCAGCCCTCTTTCTCCATCACTTTCATGCGATGCGAAAGGCGCGAGCGAGAGAGCATGGCGATATCGGCTAATTCGCTCATACGCATTCGTCGCTCTGGGGCATCGCTGAGTTGGGCCAAAATTTCATAGTCAGGCATTGATAAATCATGGGCGGCAAGATCTGCATCGAGAGCCTCTAATAAGCGCCTGCTTGCAACGATATATCTGCGCCAGGCTTGCATTTCAGATGGGGTAAGCCACTTCGGAGCCGAGGTTGTAATCTTGCGCTGCGCCATACGATGATTCTACCTCTACTTGTTGAATCTTCAACTACTTTATAAGGATGCACTCCATGAGCAAGTCAACTAGCGGCCTCGATAGCGCCCACATCGATTCAACCGTTCGAATTCAAGACGACCTTTATCGTCACTTCAACGGGGCGTGGCTCAAGGAAGCAGTGATTCCGTCGGACCGTTCAGCCGATGGTGCCTTCTATGCACTTCGCGATCAGTCAGAGGCCCATGTTCGCGAAATCATCGAGAGTGCAACAGGCTCTGGTGAGGCCCAGCAAATTGGTGATCTTTATCGATCTTTTATGAATACAGATGCAATCGAAAAATTAGGCACCTCTGTACTGGCCGAAGATTTAGCGGCTATCAATGCAATCACAAATGCAACAGAATTTATCGCCACATTGGCTCGCCTTGAAATTGGTGGGCTCAGTGGATTTTTCGGCGCCGGTATTTATACCGATGCCATGGATTCGACAACAAATATTATTTACTTGGGACAAGGTGGAATTTCACTTCCCGATGAGTCCTACTATCGCGAAGAACAATATGCCCCAATCCGCGAGGCATTCTTAGTACACGTTGCGAAGATGTTTGAACTCGTTGGAATTTCAGGTGGCGCAGAAAAAGCGCGCAAGATTATGGAGCTTGAAACAAAGATCGCGAGCGCCCACTGGGATCAAGTCAAAGAGCGCGATGCAACCCTTACCTACAACAAGCATTCACGAGCAGAGCTAGAAGCCATCTCGGCTGGCTTTGACTGGAGCCTTTATTTGAAGGCAGGGGAAATTCCACCTCGCGCCTTTGAAAGCGTGGTTGTTCGCGAGCCATCATTTTTTACCTCCCTTGGAAAAATGATTGCTGATTTCGATCGTGATTCATGGGTTGACTGGCTTGCATGGCAACTCATCTCTGGCTCTGCTGCTTATTTGAATCAAGCCATCGTTGAGCAAAACTTCGCGTTCTATGGCACCACTCTTTCTGGTACTCCCGAACTTCGCGAGCGCTGGAAGCGCGCAGTCTCACTCGTTGAGGGCTCACTCGGTGAGGCGGTCGGAAAGGTATATGTCGAAAAGCATTTCCCGCCTGCTGCAAAAGAGCGCATGCAAGAACTCGTTGCTAATTTGATTGAGGCCTACCGCGTCAGTATCGAAGGCCTGGATTGGATGAGCGCTGAGACAAAGGTAAAGGCCCTAGAAAAGCTCCATAAGTTCACGCCAAAAATTGGCTACCCAGATAAATGGCGTGATTTCTCAAGCCTTGTTATTACTCCCCATGATTTGATGGGCAACCTCACCCGCGTGACACATTTCCAACGCGATCATGAATTAGCAAAGATTGGCGCACCCGTAGATCGCGCCGAGTGGTACATGACCCCTCAGACAGTCAATGCGTATTACAACCCTGGCATGAATGAGATTGTCTTTCCTGCCGCTATTTTGCAGCCACCATTTTTTGGTCTTAGCGCAGATGATGCGGTCAACTATGGCGGAATTGGTGGCGTTATTGGCCATGAAATCGGCCATGGCTTTGATGATCAGGGCTCTAAATATGATGGCGATGGAAATATGGTCGACTGGTGGAACGATAATGATCGCAGCGAATTTGAAAAGCGCTCCAATGCCCTCATCGCTCAATACAACTCACTAAGTCCTGAAGAGACTCCTGATATCACAGTCAATGGAGCACTTACCGTTGGTGAAAATATTGGAGATCTTGGTGGAATCACTATTGCTTATAAGGCATACAAGATTTCACTAGGTGGCAAGGAAGCGCCAGTAATCGATGGCCTCACCGGGGATGAACGATTCTTTCTATCGTGGGCACAAATCTGGCGAGGCAAAGTTCGCCCTGAAGAATTGCGCCGTCGTATCGCAACGGATCCTCACTCCCCTGCAGAATTTAGATGCAATGCCATCGTTTCAAACTTCACCCCTTTCTATGAAACATTTGGCTTGACTAAAGAAGATGCTCTATGGCTAGATGAATCAGAGCGAGTTGCAATTTGGTAATTTTGTAATGGGTAAGGATTTCTCATTTGAGATAAAACATTCGCAAGAAAAATCACTTGCTCGTGTTGGAACAATCTCGACTCCTCATGGAGATATTCAAACCCCTGCCTTTATTCCAGTTGGCACAAAAGCAACTGTGAAATCTGTATTGCCAGAGTCAATGAGAGATCTTGGTTCGCAAGCACTCCTGGCTAATGCCTACCATCTCTATTTGCAGCCAGGCCCTGATGTCCTCGATGAGGCTGGCGGGCTTGCACAATTCATGAATTGGAATGGTCCAACATTTACCGATAGCGGTGGCTTCCAAGTTTTATCACTCGGAGTTGGTTTCAAAAAAGTTCTTGCAATGAATTCCGATACGTTTAGAGCTGATGACGTTATCGCCGATAATAAAGAGCGCTTAGCCCATGTCGATGATGAGGGTGTGACATTCAAATCCCACCTCGATGGCTCGATGCATCGCTTTACTCCCGAAATTTCAATGCAGGTCCAACATCAAATTGGTGCTGACATTATTTTTGCCTTTGATGAATGCACTACTTTGCATAACACCCGCAAATATCAAGAGTTAGCAATTGATCGCACTAATGCCTGGGCAATTCGTTGCCTCGATGAACATCAACGCCAGAGCGAACTTCGCGTCGGCAAGCCATATCAGGCACTTTTTGGAGTTATCCAAGGCGCCCAATATGAAGACCTTCGCAAGAAAGCGGCGGCCGACATGGGCGCTATGCAATCTTCTGGAATTTCATTCGATGGCTTTGGAATCGGCGGGGCCCTTGATAAAGATTCTCTTGGCACAATCGTCACCTGGGTCAATGAAGTGCTTCCAGAAAATAAACCTAAGCACTTATTAGGTATTGGCGCCCCCGAAGATCTCTTTGTCGGGGTTGAAAACGGAATTGATACATTTGATTGCGTTCTTGCATCGCGAATTGCACGTACAAGCGCTGTCTATACGATGGAGGGGCGTTTTAACGCCTCTAACGGGGCATATAAGCGCGATTTCAACGCTATAGATGACGAATGCGACTGTTACACCTGTACGCACTACACACGGGCCTATATCAACCATTTATTCCGCGGTAAGGAAATTCTTGCGGCAACACTTGCAACTATTCATAACGAGCGCTTTATTGTCCGACTCGTTGATCAGATGCGACAGGCACTTCTGGATGGGAATTTCGCCGATATGAAAGCCGATTTCTTAGGGCGCTACAAGCACCGTTCGGGACAGGCTAACGATTAGTTTTTAGCGGCAAGGCGAGCTTCGCGGCGAATTCGCTGCTCTGCTGGATCTGGCACTGGAACCGCTGCAATCAGGCGACGTGTGTATGCATTATCTGCATTTTGCAGAATCTGGTCACGATCGCCTACTTCTACGAGTTTTCCATCTTGCATTACTGCAATTCGGTGAGCCAAAATATCTACAACCGCTAAATCGTGACTGATGAATAGACATGCAAAGTTAAGTTTGCCTTGCAACTCCTGAAGTAAATCAAGGAAGCGAGCTTGAACAGAAACATCGAGTGCTGATGTTGGTTCATCGGCAATCAAGAGATCTGGGGTCAGAGCAAGTGCTCTAGCAATTCCAACGCGTTGGCGCTGACCACCTGATAATTCATGTGGATAACGGTTGCGGTAACTGCGTGGCAGTTCTACTTGATCAAGTAAATCTTCAACTTTATGAGCCAAATCAGATCCCTTTGCAAGACCTGCCAAGAAAATTGGTTCTCCGATGCTCTCACCAATAGGAAGGCGTGGATTGAGCGAGCTTGCTGGATCTTGGAAAACAATGCCGGTATGGCGACGAATTGAGAATAATTCCTTTTGTGTTGCATGGCTTATATCTTTACCAACAAGTTCAATCTTTCCCTCTTTGATTGGCAATAAACCAATAGATGCGCGTCCCACTGTTGTTTTTCCAGAACCTGATTCTCCAACGAGACCAACAATTTCTCCGCGGAAAATCTCTAAGTTGAAATTCTTTACAGCAACGAATGCAGGGATGCGTCCGCGCTTTGGATATTCAATAGTGACATTTTCAATTTTGAGAACAGGCTCTTTGTCAGTAATTTCAAGGACACGCTTTACTGATGATCCAAGTTTTGGAACAGATCCCAAAAGCTCTTTTGTATATGGATGCTGAGGACGATTGAAGATTTGGTCCGCGCTGCCGTGTTCGACAGTTACTCCATCTTTCATAACAAGGATTTCATCGGCCATATCTGCAACCACGCCCATGTCGTGAGTGATGAGCAAGATGGCCGAGTTGAGTTTGTCTTTGAGTCCACGCATCAAATCTAGAATTTCTGCTTGCACTGTTACATCCAGAGCCGTTGTTGGTTCATCTGCAACTAATAATCCTGGGTCACATGCAAGTGCTTGAGCAATCATTGCGCGTTGGCGCTGGCCACCAGAGAGTTGGTGTGGATATTTATTGATTGACTTTTCAGGATCTGGAATATCAACCATTCGAATAAGTTCGACTGCGCGCTCGTGTGCCTCTTTTGGACCGATATCGAAGTGATTGCGTAGGGTCTCAACAATTTGGAAACCGATTGTGTAGACAGGATTGAGAGCCGTCATCGGTTCTTGGAAAATGTATGCAACTTCGCGACCGCGGCTCTTGCGCAGTACTGATGGGCTTGCCTCGAGCATCTCAACATCTTTTACTTTTACACTTCCCGATGTACGTGCATTAGATGCAAGCAGGCTCATAAGACCCAGCGCTGTTGTTGATTTTCCAGAGCCAGATTCGCCCACGATTGCCAAAACTTCACCTGGCTTGAGTTCAAAATTCATTTCAATGGCAGCTGGATACCAGGTGCCATCTACCCAGAAATCAACGCAAAAATCTTTTACTTTCAAGATTGGATCAGACATCGTCCACCTCATCCTGTGTAAAGATTGGTGCATGAGTAATAGTGAAAGTTTTCGCCCCACCAGTGGAGTGATTAGCGCTTACATCGCTTACACGTTGATTGCGATCATGGTTATCCAAAGTGTTCTCATCGGAACCTTGCACCAGGGACTCACTGCTATTTCTTGGGGTGTGCTCGTTGGTATGGGCATCTACTTGGTTATGCATCGCCCCAAAATCATTCTCTTCGATGAAGGAATTACTATCGTCAATCCACTTCACACTTTCACTATCGGTTGGAATAAAGTCGAAAATCTTGGCGCCAAATACACTCTCGCTATTACCGTCGATAATCGCACTATCAATGCCTGGGCCGCTCCAGCGTCTGGTCGTTACAGTTCGCGTGCGCTTCACGCTAGTGATGTCAAAGGCCTGGGAATCGAGCACAACGGAAGCGTCGCTGCCGCCCACTCTCCTCGTTCTGATTCTGGTGCTGCTATCTACCGTGCGCGTATGCGTTATGAGAATTTTCTTACCCTCAGTGGTAATACTGATATTGCTACTTCCATCGCTTTCAACAGAAGTGGCATCGCCACGATTGGATTCGCCGCGCTCAGTTGCATCATTCTTTACATCTATCACTTTTGAGCCGCCTCTCTCTTGAGGCGTACAGCGCGCTCTCTATCTTTTTTAGTAATGCGACGGCGCTGACGTGGATCGAAAGCATCGCGAAGACCATCACCAATAAAGTTAATGCTCAGCGCAATCGAAATAATAAATAAACCTGGATACCAGAAAAGCCATGGTCGTGTTGTAAATGATTCTTGATATTGGCTAATAAGGGATCCAAGTGAAACGTCAGGTGAAACAACACCAAAGCCTAGGTATGAAAGTGCTGTTTCTAGAAGAATTGCACCAGACATCAAAAGCGTCACTGAAACGATGATGATTCCTACTGCGTTAGGCAATATATGTTTGAAAATAATGCGCCGATTTGTAGCACCTGCAACACGCGCAGCATCAACAAATTCACGCTCGCGAAGTGTCAAAAATTCACCACGAACTAGGCGCGAAAGGCCCGTCCAAGCAAAGAGGCCTAAGTAAAAAGCTAAGAATCCGACGCCAAGGTTTCCAAAGTGGAAACCGATAACTGAGCCAATAATAATCGTTGGAATTGTGATGATGAAATCTGTAAAACGCATCAATACTGAATCAACTATTCCGCGATAGAAACCTGAGATTGCACCAACAACTGTGCCGATTGTTCCGCCAATAAATCCAATCACAAATGTGACCATAAGTGAACGTTGTGCGCCGCGCATCACGAGTGCGAAATAGTCGCGGCCGATATCGTCTTGGCCAAAAGGGTGCTCTCCTAGTGATATCCCATTTCCACCCAAAAATTCAGGACGAAGACTCAGAGTCGGACACCCAACTAGTCCATCTTTACAGGCACCAAGTTCAAGAGGTGGAAGATCTTCAATGGTGTATTTCCACCAGCCTGGATACGTAAAACTAAAAATTTTCATTTTCAGTGATGAATAAACAAAAACAATAATTGATGCAAGGAAAATGATTGAAATCATGGCACCCTTATGGCGGAAAAAGCGACGTCTGACAATTTGACCTTGGCTCAGGCCTTCTATTTCCTTATTGATTATTGAAGTCTCTTCGAGTGCTTCAACGTTTTTCTTTTTGCTAAAAATCATTTGCCGCTCCCCACTCTAATGCGAGGGTCAAGGGCTGAATATAGAAGATCGGCAACTAAATTAGCGACGAGTGCAAGGGTGCCTGTTAGGAAGAAAACACCCATGAGTAAGTTCAAGTCGAATGAGCCAACCGCTTTATTGAAGAGAGTTCCCATTCCTGTCCATCCAAATACGCGTTCAGTAATAATTGCTCCACCGATAATGGAAGCAAAGTCAACAACAATGATTGTTGTCATTGGAATCATTGTGTTTCTAAATGCATGGCGCATAATGACGGTGCGCTCTGTCAACCCTTTTGCGCGAGCGGTGCGAATATAATCTTGGTTGAGAACTTCAAGCATTGTTCCGCGTGAAAAACGAATATATCCCGCAAAGGAAATTGCTGTCAGTGCAATCGTTGGTAAAACAAGGTGCATCAATAAATCTAAGGTAGAAACCCAATAATCACCAGGTTCTAGCAAAGGATTTGTTTGTCCAACTGTTGGAACCGGACGATAATTTATGGCATCACTTCCCATATATCGCTCCCATGTGCCCATCAACTGATCAACAATCATAAGAATTCCAAGAAGAACTGCGGTCAAGACCGTTGTTCGAACAACGGCTGCGCGATCAATCTTTGCAAAATAAAGTGCCACTCCTACAGCAATCAAGATTGTAAGAGTTGCTGCAGCGGCTAGAAGAAGGCCCTGCTTTTGCATTTCAAATACTTTTTGCATTGGGAAGTAGAGAACAAAAGCGATGCCAGCGACGGTGAGAGAAGATTTGAGGGCAACTCGATTAGAAATACCCATCGAAAGTTGTGTTACACCAAATGCAATTCCCACAGAGCCAAGTAGATAGAAAATAGGTCCTAGGCCAGGTTGTAAGAACCAATTGATTTTGACTAAAACTTGTAGAACTAACATTGTGGCGATAGCGCTAACTCCAAAAATTTTCCACGATTTAGCTCGATCTCCACCAACTACGGATGAAATTATCAGGCCGAGGATTATTCCTATTAGAACAACCGTCTTTATAGGAATACTTGGCTCACCTAACCAGTTATTGAAACCAATCGCCATAAATTGTTTGAGAAGTACCGCTACCCAAAATATTGGTAAGGAGAAAAGCAAAAAAGATACGAATGTCATTGAATAATCAAATTTGCTGTATTGGCGAAGCGCCGTAACAATTCCTATAGAAATACCTAAAATAATTGCAGTCAATGTTGCAGTTGTTACTAAGCGAACTGTTGTTGGGACTGCCGAACCAATAGCTGAGGCTACAGATTCGCCTCCACGTGTTTGACCTAAATCGAACTTTCCAATAAAGACTCCAAAGAGTCCACGCAACCAATAGAAATAACGAAGTGGTGGAGGGATATCTAGCTGCAACTTTCGAGTCAGAGCAATTATCTGCTGAGCAGCATTGGGTTCACGACTTGTGCGCAAGTCAGCCAGTGGATCCCCTGAGAGAGCAGCTAAGTTATAGAGCAGAAAACTAGAACCAAAAAGGATTACAGCAAGAGTGCCCAGGCGTCGCATAATGAATGCAAACATCACTTCTCCTCTTTTCTGTAATCGACAATCTAAGAAAGTATAAAGAAATAATTAGAAAAATGAATAAACTCGCGAAATGGCACCCGGTGAACCGGGTGCCATTTCGTTTTGAGAGTGTAACTAAGGATTACTCCTTAGAAGTGCCAATCCCAGAAGTTCCATAGGAACGATGGACTCAATGGTGATGGATTTACACCCTTGAGTGCAGAGTTATAAGCAATAACTCCTGGCCATTGGAATAAAGGAATCGTTACTGCATCTTCAACAAGAATCTTCTCTGCTGCTAGGTAGAGATTATAGATTTCTGTTGGAGTGAGAACTTCAGTTTCAAGTCGAGTAATAATTTTGTCCATTTCTAGATTGTTATATCCAGTTTGGCTATCAGTTGACTTGAAGCTTCCGAAGTTACCAGCCTGTGTTAGCGCTGTCTTCGACCATGCATAGAATTGAACATCAAACTTAGGATCACCTAAGAATGAAGACCAGCCCGATGTTGGAGTTGTTGTTACATCAAATCCAGCCTTAGCAACTTCAGCCTTTACTAGAGCCGCCTCTGCAGAACGACGTGTGTTGCTTGGTGAGCCCCACAACATTGTTAACTTGACGCTTGCTGAACCTGCTGCAGCACTTGGATAGTACTTCTTCACTAGAGCAAGAGCATCCGCTGTACGATCTGCTTGTGTTCCAGCTGTGAACTTTGCCATTCCTGACGCTGCAACCATCTTTGAGTAATTTGGCTCTGATGGGAAGTACTGATGTGAGTTCATCACAACAGCCTTAGCATTTACAGGCTTTACAATCTTGTCGATGATTTCTTGACGTGGATAAGCAAGTAACCACGCTGTGCGTAGATCCTTAGCCTTCTGTGACATTCCATCGAATGGGCCTGTGTAATCAACCTTTGTGCCTTGTTCTTTTCCTGAACGAACTTCAGCATGCTCATATGTCGCAAGTGTTACACCTTCAACTGTTACTGCAGCGCCTATTTTCTTTAGCGCAGCAACAGAATCTGCAGTTGCAATTGCTTCGTAGAAGTCAACTTCCTTGTTAGCAAGTGCTTGGGCAGCAGCTGTTGGATCTGGAATAGTTGTAAATACAACTTTTTCAATTCCGCTAGTTGGCAGTCCTGAGTTGTAATTTGAATTGAGCTTCATTGTTACGCGCTGATCCTTGACGATATTATCAACGATATAAGCACCGTTACAAACAAGAAGCAAAGGATTTGTCTTTGCATCAACGCTTGTTACGTTGTAATCATTTGACCAAACCTTTCCAATTTTGCTTAAAAGGTCTTTGTCTTTTGCGATATAAGCATTGAGGAACTTGCTCTTGAGAGCAACGTTGTGCGCAGAAGTTCCTAGCTTCTTCTCGCCCATTGCCATTGCAACAAGTGCGTGAACTGGACTTGGTCCTGGACCTGCAATCTCCCAATCTGGGAAGTACTTGCTGTAAGTCAAAACAACTGACATACGATCTGGCGCAATAGATACATCCTTGATCAACTTCGAGTAAGAGCCACCGTATCCGAGTGAATCGAATGCTGGCTTCTTATCCTCTGATGCTGGATCGCCAAGACCTGCAGCGATTGAATATGCATCTGAACTGATGACGTTACTTAGCAGAAGATCCACACCAGTAATTGGTGTGCCATCTGACCATAGACGTCCCTTGTTGACTGTGTACTTGACCTTAAATGTAGGAGTCTTACTCATGATTTTGTAAGTACCAAAAGTTGTATTGCGTACAAGTTCTGGCTTTTCATCGTAATAATTGAAGCCAGCACCACTGAGGTAAGCAACGTTTCCGTTGAGTACAAGGTTGGTATCTGGTGTTGATGAGTTCAGTGATGTGAAGACGTTACTGTCTACGATCACAACAGTTGTACGAGTTGCTGCAGTAGCCGGCGAAAGAGCACCGATAACCAATCCAGCAGTCGCTGCAACTGCGAGCGCTACTTTGGCGCCGCGGTTCCATTTCTTCATATTTCCTCCTCGAGGGTGAGAAGGGCGCTGCGGAGAGTCGACCACTCCATAGAGCCCTTTTTGTTACCCGCGAGTCTGCCTTATTACCCTAATCGTTTGCAAGAAATTCACCCATCGTTTGCAGGTAAAGAGGGGTGAAATCAGCCTATGAACGAACAGCCTCCAGGCGGGAAGTGGTCAAAGGAGGGATAGACGCTATTTACTCTGCCTAGTAACTGAGTTGGAATGATGCTCTGTCGAAGCGAGACAGTGATGACATTCCATAAGACTGCGAAAAAAGTTTCAATCGCAGTAACAATCCAAACTACTTGCCATGAATTTGTTGTACCAATGATGAGAAGAAAGATGGGAGATGTAACGAGAACAAGGGCTAGAGATGTTCCGCTTCCAATCTTCTTTGAAACTCGTGGACCAAATGAACCACCGAGTATTCCGCCAATCGCCCCTGCAGTTCCAAGAATTGCAAAGACGAAAACACTTGTGTTCAGGATTTCTTGAGCGAAGAGAATATAGACAGCGCCAACAAAGGAGCCGATGCCATTCATTACTCCCAAAATAATTGCCATGGGGCGCAGCAAGGTATGACCCCAGAGCCAAGAAAATCCCTCTTTGAGTTCAGAGCGAAAATTTGTTTTCTCTTTTACGTCACTTACTGGCTTTGATCTAAATGACCCCGAGATGAGGGCAATGAGTGCAGCAGCGAGAAAGAATGATGCTGCATCTATAAAGAAGGGTAAGAAAATTGCGATTCCAACTAGAAGGCTCCCCAGTGGTGGTCCAATAAAAGAATTTGTTAGTGCCTCCGCTGACCACATGCGTCCATTGGCTTTTTCTAAATTTTCTGTCTCTACGACAGATGGCAAAAATGTTTGTGCCGCGTTATCGCGCAAAACTTCAGCAAAACCGAAGAGCAGAGCGGAGATAAGAGTGACGACATAGAGAGTCCAATTTGTCTTCATATCGCTCATGCTTGTCAGCTCATTGAGAGAAGGCAGTGAATCCCTGTGCTTATATACAAAGGCGGCAACAACTAATGTGAGGATGCCGCGGAAAAAATCCATGGCAACAATGATCTTTCGGCGATCTATTCGGTCAGTAATAACACCTGCCGGAAGAGTGAATATAAGCCAAGGAAGGCGAGATGCAACTGCTGCCAAAGCAATCAGAAATGGTTCGCGAGTAATAGCAGATGCAAGCCAAGGGTATGCAACTGTAGAAATTCCATCACCCAGATTTGAAATGGCGGTAGCGCTCCAGAGTTTCCAATATGAACTACCGAGCTTTTTTCTCATCGCTACCTCCAATCCGTATGTATACCCTAAGATTTTCGGATGAGTAAACATTCAAGCGTTGATGCAGACTTTCTAGCGCTTCCATTAGAGGCCACATCAGATGCAGCAATCGCTTCTGCGCAATCACTTGGGGCATCACATGTTGATGTTCGAATCGAGAAGACACGTACCGGTTTGTTGCAACTGCGTGATGCAAAGCCTGAATCGCAAAGTGATGACTCGGTTGTCGGTCTTGGTGTTCGCGTTATTGTCAATGGTGCTTGGGGATTTGCATCATCGCCAGTTATCTCTGTTGCAAAAGCGCAAGAGCTAGCCGCAATTGCAGTTGCGATGGCTAAGACAAGCAAGCCACTTGCAACGGAAGAAGTGGCACTTGCTCCAGAACCTATTTATGCAAAGAAGCAATGGGTATCGAGTTATGAAATTGATCCTTTTGAGATTCCTGATTCTGAAAAGTTGGATCGCCTTGCTTCATTGAGCAGCAAGTTGCTGGCATCAAAGTCAGTCAATCACGCAAGTGCTTACACAATGTATGTAAAAGAGCAGAAGCACTATGCAGATTCATTAGGTACAAGTACTACGCAGCAAAGAGTTCGAGTACATACTCAAATAGAGGGCATCTCTGTTGGAGATCATGGTTTTGAATCCATGCGCACACTTGCTCAACCTGCAGGATTTGGTTGGGAATGGATGAGCAATAACGTTTATGACTGGGACGCAGAAATTAATGAACTTCCGACCTTGCTTGCTGAAAAAGTTGCTGCTCCTTCTGTAACACCAGGAAAGTACGACTTACTTATCCATCCATCAAATCTCTTTCTAACAATTCACGAATCAATTGGCCATGCAACAGAACTCGATCGTGCAATTGGTTATGAAGCAAACTATGCAGGTACTTCATTTGCAACTGTCGATAATCTCAATAAATTGCAATACGGATCAGCAAAAATGCATGTAACCGGAGATCGCAATACTGAAAATGGTTTGAGCACTGTGGGCTGGGATGATGAAGGTGTTGCAGCTCAGCGCTGGGACATCATCAAAGATGGCGTGCTCGTTGGATATCAAACAGATCGCCGCATTGCAGCGCGCGTAAATCAGGAACGAAGCTTTGGATGTGCGTTTGCAGATTCGCCATCGCACGTTCCAATTCAGCGCATGCCCAATGTTTCATTGCAACCAGATCCACAAGGGCCAACTCTTGAAGCAATGATCTCTTCAATGGAAGATGGAATTTATATTCGCGGCGATAAATCGTGGTCTATCGATATGCAGCGATATAACTTCCAATTTACTGGTCAGCAATTTCATCGTGTTAAGAATGGAAAAATTGTTGGCCAAGTAAAAGATATGGCTTATCAAGCAACAACAACAGACTTTTGGCGCTCCATGAAAGTCGTTGGAGGGCCATCGACCTATGTATTAGGTGGTGCCTTCAATTGTGGAAAGGGGCAACCAGGACAAGTTGCACCTGTTAGCCATGGATGTCCTGCTGCGATATTTGAAAAAGTAAATGTTCTCAACACAGTAGAGGAGGCAGGCGAATGATTTCTGCACAAGATCTAATCGAGCGAATTACTTCTGCTGCTACCAGTGATGATTGTATTGTCATTGTTACTGAAACTAGCCAAGCAAACCTACGGTGGGCTAATAGCACTCTCACCACCAATGGAGTCATTCTTCAAAGAAGTATTACCGTTATTGCATTTGTTGCTGTCGATGGCGGAATGTCTGCAGGAGCAGTAACGCGAACTGATATTTCTGCAGATCAAGTTGATGCGGTTCTCAAGGAAGCAATTGCTTCTGCTCGCTCGGCAGGAACAGCTGATGATGCCGCCGAGATTGCTAAAAACGTTTCATTTGGTAATTGGAGCGATGCGCATAATCCAACAGGTCCCGATGTATTTGCAAAGGTTGCACCTGATCTTGGTGACATGTTCAAGCGCTCTGTTGCCGACGGTATAGAACTTTTTGGCTATGCAGAACACACACACAAGTCAACGTGGGTTGGTTCTAAAGGTGGGATCCGCGCACGCTACGACCAACCTGCAGGTCGTGTAGAGATGACTGGAAAATCTCACAATCGAAGCAGGTCAACTTTTGAAGGCGTCGCAACGAGAGATTTCTCCAATGTTTCTATTGCAAAAGTAGATGCAAAGATTCGCGAGCGTTTGCAGTGGCAAGCAAATAAAATTGATATTCCAGCAGGAAAATATGACACTGTTTTACCAGCGAATGCAGTCGGCGACCTTGTTCTCTACATGCTCTGGAGTGCAGGTGCCCGTGACGCCTTTGAAGGTCGCTCTGCCTTTAGCAAGAAAGGTGGAGGTACTCGCATCGGAGATCTTCTTTCCTCGCTACCACTACAGATCTACTCCGATAGTGCTTATAAGGGCTTGGAATCAATTCCTTTTGTTGCAAATGCGGCAAGTAGTTCACTGAGCTCTGTATTTGATAACGGACAAAGCCTAAAACGAAATGATTTCATCAAGGGTGGAAAACTTAGTTCACTTGCACAAACACAATCATCGGCAAAAATTACTTCACTTCCATACACACCTGTTGGCGATAATCTCGTTGTCAGAGTTGATGGTGCATCAGGTTCTATGGAAGACCTCGTCAAGAAAGTCGATGACGGGCTGCTACTGACAACTATGTGGTACATCCGCGAAGTAGATCCGAGTTCACTACTTCTTACTGGCCTTACTCGCGATGGTGTTTATCGTGTCAAGGATGGCGAAGTAATTGGCGCAGTCAATAACTTCCGATGGAATGAGTCTCCTATCGCAATGCTTTCTAGAATTTCTCACGTTTCATCAACTGAGAGGTTTGACGGCAGTTATTTTCTTTGTGGTCTTCCCCATCGTGCATGTAATTGTACGCTTGGCAGAGTTGCGTACTGGCGTGACCTCGACTGGCTTTACTTCTTCCTTGACGGGCTCTTGCTTCAACGTAACTTTAACAGTTGGGGATGAGAATTCGAAACCATAAGCACCAAGATGTAGGAAGCCATTCTTTTCTGTCATAGATGTTGTAGCGACACGTGTATTTCCATCAGAGCTAACGATTGAAATAGTGGCGCTTATAGGTGCTTTACTGAAGTTATAAACACAACGTGCAACTTCAGAACTCATCAACAAATCGTAGGTTCCAAGGAATACATCGCCATTGTGTGTGAAGTGCGGTGCAACAACTTGGTAATCAAGTGATTGAGATTCCTTATTGAATGCAGGTGCTCCTGGTGAATACATAGTTGCATTTGTAGAAACTATGCCGGCGAGCGCTTTGGAATCCTTTGTACACTTATTGATCTCTTCAGAGTTTCCACCGATCATGGTCTGAACTGACCAGTTATATGGCTCTACTGTTGCTTTATCCCCCAAAATATTGAGCCAATCGCGCACTTCTGCCAAGTTTTTTTCACTTGCATCTAACTGCTCATGCAACATACTTATTTCAGGTAAAGGCCCATTGCGATCTCCACCATTTCCAAAATAAGTACCAAGTCGTGGGACATCGTTATAGCGTGCAACTAAGGCTGCTGGGGCTTTAGCGCTCTCGGTCCAACCAAAGAGAACTGGAACTCTCAATGGTTCTGCAACGATTGTTAGGTCCACTCCATCTTTGGCGGCAGGATTTGCAGCAACACTTACATCAGGATTTCTCAAGCGGCCGTGCAACCAACCATAAACAGATTGACTAAGGCGTAGTTTCATTCCAAAAGATATTCCGGCTGGGAAAGCCTGTGTAACAAAACAATTTTTTCCATCTTTGAAATAGTCACATTTCACAGTTCCTGAATTACGACCATCTCCTGAAATCATATCGATGCTTGCATAATCAGTTGCAGTATCACTTATTTGCAAGATGCCTGTATCTCCAGCAACTTTCTTTACTGGAACAATC
>JAPLBJ010000014.1 GCA_026392845.1 Actinomycetota bacterium | reverse complement strand
AAAGATTTATCTTCTTTCTTTGCTCTTGTAAAACTCATTCGAAAAATCAAACCTGATGTGATTCACACTCATACGGCGAAAGCTGGAGTGCTTGGCCGCCTTGCCTCAATAGTTGCAGGTGGGCGAGCTAAAAGAGTTCATACTTTTCATGGGCACCTGTTGCATGGCTATTTCAGTGCACCAAAGCGCACCATCATGATTTCGATGGAACGTACATTGGCTCTTTTTACCTTCCGAATCATCGCTATAGGAAATGTTGTCAAGAATGACTTACTGGCTGTTGGAATTGGTAGCGTAAAGAAATTCTTGGTTTTTTTCCCTGGCCTGCCTGAGCCAAAACCTGTTGATCGCATTGCAAAGCGCAATGAACTTGGTTTAGATGCAGCAACTCTTTATTGCACATTTGTTGGACGTCTTACATATATTAAGCGTCCCGACAGATTACTCGATGTGGCAGTTCTACTTGAAGCCCGTGGAATCAAAGTTCATTTCCTTGTAGCAGGCGAAGGTGAGCAATTCGAAAGTAGCAAAGAGCGTGCTCGCCACGATAAGTTACCAATGACATTTCTTGGATGGCGCAGCGATACTGATGCGATATTGGTCGCAAGTGATATTGCCATTTTGTGTAGTGATAACGAATGTATTCCACTTACTTTGATTCAAGCAGCACAGGCTGCGCTGCCAATTGTTGCAACGAATGTCGGTTCTATTTCTGACATCGTTGTGGATGGCACTAATGGCCTACTGACTGATGTGAGTGCTGGAGCACTTGCAGATGCGATAGAGAAGTTAGCTAATCAGCCATCTCTTCGCGCCTCAATGGGTGCCGCGGGTAAAAAGCGTTCTCACGAACTATTCTCACTTACTCGCATGATTTCTGATCATTCGTTGCTTTATTCACACTGTATGCAAGGCAGCGATTAAGGTTTCTCACAGGTTATAAGTAATACTTAGTACATGAGAATCACACGTATCCAAAAAATCGCTGCCGCATCTATTGCTATTGCACTCATTGGAGGCGCTGCGATAGCAATGCCTGCAAGTGCTGCAACGCCAGCTACTCGCTATATCACGGTAAATTCTGAAGGTACCGTCAAGGTTGCACCAGATGCTGTTCGACTCAATGCAACCGTTTCTATTGTCGGGGCAAATAGTAAGAGCGCACTCGCTGAAGCATCAACAGCTTCGGCAGCAATTCGCGCAGCACTAAAGACAAGTGGCGTTGATACAAAAGATATTGCAACACAAAGTATTACTGTTTATCCAGAATATAACTACACCCAAGATAAAGGTCAGTCACTCATTGGCTATCGCGCTGCCCAAAGTTTCGTAGTCACCATTCGCAATGCAAAAAGTGCTGGAGCAATAGTTGATGCAGTAGTTGGCACAGGTGGCGATAGTTTGCAAGTCAATGGAGTTACTCCATTTATTCTTGACACTACTAAAGCAACACTTTCTGCTCGATCAGATGCAGTAAAGAAAGCAAAGGCGAAAGCTACTTCTTATGCATCCTTGCTCGGTGTAAAACTTGGAAAAGTTGTTTACTTGACTGAAAATTCTTCTCCATCAAATTATGTTCCGATGCTTGCAATGGCAAAATCGGCAGATACGGGCGCAACTGAAGTTGATCTAGGACAACAAGATGTCACTGTTGGCATCAGCGTTCAGTGGGCACTTCTCTAACCCTTCAAA
>JAPLBJ010000057.1 GCA_026392845.1 Actinomycetota bacterium | reverse complement strand
TGAGAAGACCACCGATATACCAACGTGCCATATCTGAAAGATCGCCGTATGTACCTTCTTGGAAGAAGAGTGGCTTTACATCTTTCCATAGTGATTGGTGAACGTGCATTCGTGATCCATTGTCACCAAAGAGTGGCTTTGGCATAAATGTTGCAGTCTTGCCGCCTTCCCATGCAGTGTTGCGAATGACGTACTTGAACTTCATTACATCATCGCCTGCACTAAGAATGTCAGTGAAGCGGTAGTTGATTTCCATCTGACCAGCAGTTCCAACTTCGTGGTGTGAGCGCTCAACAAGTAATCCAACCTTGCCAAGTTGCATAACCATTTCATCGCGAAGATCTGCGAATTGATCTGTTGGAGAAACTGGGAAATATCCGCCCTTTACGCGTGTGCGATATCCGCGGTTTGGAGTTCCATCAGCATCATATTCAACGCCAGTATTCCAAGCGCCTTCATATGATTCGATCTCGTGAACAGCTGAGTTGATTCCTGTCTTGAAACGAACGCTATCGAAAACGTAGAACTCTGCTTCTGGTGCAAAGAATGCTTGATCAGCAAATCCAAGTGAGCGCATGTACTCAACGGCCTTTGCAACAACTCCGCGTGGATCACGTGAATATGGAGTGTTATCTACTGGATTATGAACAGAGAAAATAATGACAAGAGTTTTTTCTTTACGATATGGATCCATGAATGCAGATTGTGGAACTGGCAAAAGTTTCATATCTGATTCGTTGATTGACTGGAATCCACGGATGGATGAACCATCAAACATCAGGCCTTCAGTAAAAACTGCTTCGTCGAATGACTCAACAGGTACGTTGAAGTGATGTTGGATTCCTGGAAGATCTGTGAAGCGCACATCAACGAGCTTTACATCTTCCTTTTTAATGTAAGCAAAAATTTCTGCTGAATTCTTAAACATGCTTCTCCCAATTTCGCATTAGATACAAGAACCGTATCGATGCAGCGGCCTCATCATTGAGCGCTTCTGCTTAGGGGTAAGCGTAGGAGGCGAGGGGCAAAAAGGCATAACTCGTGTGTTACATCCATGTTAAGAATTGGCCACCCAGTCGCTCCATTAGGCTTACGCCCATGACGAGAGTGAGTTTGGGGCGGCGATTCGTAGCCCTTGCCCTGGATTGGCTGATGTCCTACGCCATCGTCGTAGCCCTGACGGGTGGAATCGGGGGAGCCTCGAACTATCGATCCCTGAGCGTACTTGCCCTATTTTTCGCCGAAGTATTTATTCTCTCCGCGTTGCAAGGCGCATCTGCTGGCCATCGCATCGTTGGTATTCGAATCATTCGATTTAGTGACAAGGGTGCAATCACGCCTTTGCAAGCTCTTATTCGCACAACACTTTTATGTCTTGTTATTACTGCGATTACTTATGACGATAATGGTCGCGGAATTCACGAACGTTTGAGCAATAGCATTTTAGTTCGCAGATAAGAATGGAAATTTAGAATGCTTGGCGGAACAAATAACGCAATGTTTTTACAAGCCATCAGTGGCTTCCTAGTATTTCCAATAATCATCGCACTTCTCATGTGGGCCTTTCCAACGAAGAAAGATCCAATTGCTAAGCGCGAGCGTAAGGCGTTGAAAAAGTCTCTGCGAGAACTTCGACGTAAGTAAAAAGTTAGCGAACCTTCGGTGCACGAGTTGGCATTGGACCCTTTGGAATTGGCATTGATAGACCGCCAACAGCCTTGAGACGTGCACGAACTTCACGCATTTGATGTGCAGATAATTTCTTCTTGAGTTTTGTTACTTCTTTCTGCAATTTACGAAGTTCTACACGGCCTTCGCCTTCACCAACAATAATTTCAATGATTGGAACACCAGGTGCGAAGCGCTCTGTCTTTTTGCGCTCTTCTTGCAACATTTGGCGAATTCCGTTTCCGCCTTCACCGGTGAGAACGATTCCGCCGCGACCAACGCTGCGATGGACCATATCTTGATTGCGAGCAACTGCTACAGCTGGAGTTGTTGTCCAACCCTTGCGAATTGCCATAAGTACTGACGCGCCTGCACCCATTTGTCCTTCAATGGAAGCGTAAGCGGCGCTGCCAGCAACGCGCGTAAAGAAAAACATTGTTACAAGAACGGCAACTGGAAGTGTTACGAAGCCAAGATATACAGGGTGTCCAAAAGCAAAACCAATTCCGATTCCAATCATCCAAGAAATCAGGAAGATGGCGATAAGTGCAGCGCCGATCCATGGCTTGACGCTCTTTGTAACAGAGTATGCGTCGCGGAATGTTTGAAAACGTGGGATCTTGAACTTTGGCTTCTTCATGAGCGCTACTTTAGTGGAGCGGGTGCGGTACCACCAAGACGAGCAGGTGCCCAGCGTTGGCCCACGTGGCTATCAGGGTAGCGACCTTGAACTTCATGGAGCATTGCAATCAAATTTTCACGAAGTTTTGCTTCGGCCGCATCAACATCATCTCCACGTTCAAATGTCATAGGTGTGCCAAATGAAACCAAAACTGTGTAATTCTTGCGGCGTAAATCTTTCTTTATGCCCTTTGTCCAGATGCGTTGACTACCCCAAATAATTGTTGGAATAACTGGGACTCCAGCACCCATAGCTAGGCGGACTGCTCCCGATTTCAATTCCTTTATTTCAAAACTAGTTGAGGTAGTTCCCTCAGGAAAAATACCAATAATTTCGCCAGCTTTGAGTGCACGAAGTGCTGCAACAAAGGAGCCAGAACCATTTTCACGATCCACACTTATGTGGTGCATTCCGCGCATCAATGGCCCTGCAATCTTGTGCGCAAAGATTTCCTTCTTCGCCATAAAACGAATGTAGCGATCAACAGGTAACGCAGCAGTACCAACGAGTGCAAAATCCAAATAACTCACGTGATTGATCGCAAGAATTGCGCCACCTTTGCGAGGGATATTTGTATCGCCTGAAGATTGAAGTTGTATGCCTAAATATTTCCAAAATGCCTTGATGACGCCAATTACTGGGGGATAGACAAGATCAGCCACGTGATGCTTTTGCTTCCATTGCTTGCTTATAGAGTCTGCCTGCGCGATAACTTGAGCGAACAAGTGGACCGCTCATAACTCCGAGGAAGCCAATCTCTTCTGCTTCTTTGGCATGTTGT